>CATLIP010000146.1 GCA_949957035.1 uncultured Lachnospiraceae bacterium | reverse complement strand
CATCCCGAAACCTCCCAAAGACTGCGGCGCGAAGCTTCTCACCGACCACGGGGAACCGGCGGCGGATCTCCTCCAGCGGGAGATCCTGGACTTGGATCTCCTCGCGCCTGGTGACGGGGCTCTCCTTGGGCGGCTCATCTCCATAAACCAGGCGTTCTCGCTCCAGCTGGACCGCTCGCCGAAATGCCTTAAAGTTTTGGTATCCGAAGAACGCAGTCCACTTCCCGTCAGATCGGTCCCATTCTCCCTCGAGGTACCGGCGTACTTCCATGTCATCCAGGCGGCTGCTGATGATATGCTCTGCCAGCCGCGCAACATCATATTCCGCCCGCTCCTCCAGCGGGATCCACTGCGGCTTTGCGCCGGTCTGCTGGTAATAGGCCAGGAAGTCGTACACATCCTGTGCATGGTATCCCAGCAGCCGCTCTTTTTCACCGAACAGCGTCTGGTCCACGTGGCTTACGGCGGCGTACAGGTCAGACAGGTCGGCGGTCTCCATCCACTGCTCCATCTCTTGGAAGGCTTCCTGCATACAGTCGTACACAAGGACGGTGCAGTTCCGGCTCTCGTCCTCGCCGTCCGGCAGATACGAGAACTGATAGATGCCCACCGGGACTCGCTCCAGGAAAGTGAACCGCTCACTGAGGCCATCATCCACGTTGTCGTCCGCCAGCCGGGCAAACTCCTCCAGCTTTGCGATGGAGACCAGCCGCGTGACCAGCGCCCTGCGCTCGGACGGTTTCCCGCCGAAGTCAGCATTGGCGTCGATGTACAGCTTCTCCGGGTTGACCCATGCGATATACTCCTGCCAATCGTCCAAAAAGCTGACGATGTACGCCTTCGCCGTGCCGCCGGCCTTCTCGCCCCGCAGGGCGCGGCCGATCATCTGCGTCATCAGGATAGTCGACTTGGTGGGCCGCGTCAGAAAGACCGTCTGCACCTGGGGAAGATCCGTCCCCTCCGTAAGTATATTGACGTTGACAAGGACATCCAGTCCGCCGTTGCGGAATTTCCGCAAGACGGCCTTGTTCTCCTCGTCGGAGCGGTTCGTGCCGGTGACCGTGTCCCGGAGGCTGGATACGACGTAGTCCGAACGGATGCCCCTTTCCTGGAACAGCGTGCTGAGCGTGACAGCCATGTCCACGTTGACGGCAAACACCAGCGTTTTCCCGTAGGTTTCCCGGTTGTTCACATAGGTGTCAACAATCAGTCGGTTACGACCGCTGTGGGCGGCAATCAGGCGGGCGGCCTGCTCACTCAGGGCACCAGGGCTGTCGAAATCAAAGCCCTTCTCGCTGACAATCTTCTCCAGCAGCGAGTCGGCGTTCTCCTCCCGGAACCGCTTGTCGAGGAACTTGTCGCGGGTCTGGGAAATGCCGTTGATCTCCACGCCCTGCCCGGCAAGCCCTGCGCGGTTATAGCTGTAACGGGTGGCGCTCACGTTGGGGGCCACCGCCACCTGCTCCAGCCGCTTCAGAAGCGGAAAGCGCCGGTAGATCGCCACCCGTTCCCGGATCCAGTCCGCCGGACAGGGTTCTTCCGGAAGCGGGCACTACCAGGTTATAGGCTCTTGCCAGACGTGTGATACTGTCCAGAAGAATCATCACATCCTTCTTATGTTCTACCAGACGCTTCGCGCGTTCAATCACCATCTCGGACACGCGCTTATGATGCTCCGGCAATTCGTCAAATGTAGAGTAGATGACTTCCACGTTGTCCCCTTCAATGGTCTCCTTAATATCCGTGACTTCCTCGGGACGCTCGTCAATCAGCAGAATCAGCAGGTGAATCTCCGGGTTATTCTTGCGCACAGACAGTGCAACCTGTTTCAGAAGCGTGGTCTTACCTGCCTTCGGAGGAGATACAATCATACCTCTCTGACCTTTTCCGATAGGCGACAGAAGATCCACAATCCGCATGGCAGTGCTTGTCTTACCGCACTCCATCCGAAGCCGCTCATCCGGGAAAATCGGCGTCATATCCTCAAAATTCGTCCGTCTCATGGCCCTCATGGGATCAATATCATTAATCTTCGTCAGATACAACAGTGCGCTGAACTTCTCCTGCTGCGTCTTAATCCTTGTATTTCCTTCCAGTATGTCCCCTGTCTTTAAGTTAAACTTACGAATCTGAGAGGGTGAGACGTACACGTCGTTCTCTCCCGGCAGATAGTTGGCGCTTCTGATAAATCCGTACCCGTCGGGAAGCACCTCCAGAATCCCGTGGGCTGTAATCCCGCTGTCCAGCCTGTCTATATCATGAACTTCTTTATCCCCCGTATTTGCAGACATCTCTTTGACCTGCTCTCTGGACGCCTGTTTCTCTTTCTCGTCTTCTTCCAGCATACGTTCAATCAGCTCCGCTTTCTTCATTGCCGATATCCCTTTCAGACCTCTGGCTTTGGCAAGGTCTTTCAATGTAGATAAGGGCAATGATTCATACTTCTCTCTCATTAATAAATGTCCTTTCATTTTAAAAATAATTTTCCACCTATACAAATATCTGACATACCAATATCCATATATTTTTTCCCTGGGATATGAGGGGCCTGAAGTGACCCAGTTGGAATTAAATGCTATTATACTACATTTCCTGGAAATTTAAAAGCCTTTTTATTGATTTGATGCCATAAGAATGATATTATAGTAATATCGTTCAGCGGCCAGCCCCAAAACGATACAATCATGAACATATTTCACAGTATATAGAAGGGCGGTTGAAGGGATATGGCTGTCTTAAGGGAAAGCGAACGGTATTATTCTCTGAATCAATACCTGAAACAGACCTACGGGGAAAAATTTTATAAGATTTCTCTGGATGCAGGAATGACCTGTCCCAACCGTGACGGCGCCTTAGGAAGCCGGGGCTGTATCTTCTGCAGCGCAGGCGGTTCGGGAGATTTTGCTGCTGACAGTCATCTTTCTGTGACGGAACAGATTGAGCAGGGCAAGACAAGGGTTGCGAAGAAATATGCCGGAAGTTCTTATATCGCTTATTTCCAGGCTTACACCAATACCTATGCCCCAGTTACACGTCTGCGGGAACTATTTACCGAAGCCCTCCGTCATCCGGACGTCCGGATTCTGGACATTGCCACCCGCCCGGACTGTCTTGGCCCGGACGTGCTGGAACTTTTGACGGAACTGAACAGGGTAAAGCCTGTATGGGTGGAATTGGGGCTTCAGACCATCCACCCTGAGACGGCGGCGTTCATCCGGCGGGGCTATGAGCTTCCTGTGTTCGAGCAGGCTGTTCGTAATCTGCGGGCATGCCGGATTCCGGTTATTGTCCACACCATTCTGGGACTTCCCGGGGAGACTTTGGAATATCAGCTTGCCACCGTGAGATACCTGAATACCCTTGATATTCAGGGGGTAAAATTTCAATTATTACATATATTAAGACATACGGATCTGGCCCTTTACTACCAGGAGCACCCTTTCTGTCTTCCTGACATGGAAGAGTATTTTTATCTGCTAGGCAGATGCCTTGGTACTCTGCGTGCGGACATCGTAGTTCACCGGCTGACAGGGGACGGACCGAAATCCCTTCTGATTGCCCCGCTGTGGACGGGAAATAAACGCCAGGTGCTCAATCATTTGCGGGCGTATTTAAAGGAGCATAATATCTGGCAGGGAAAGGAATGCGAATATGGACAAACCTCTTAAATTATATAAACTGATTATTCTGTATATTTTGAACAGAGTGGATTTTCCTCTGACCAATGCGCAGATTTCTGAATTTATTCTTGAACAAGGGTACACTACCTATTTTAAACTGCAGCAGGCCATTTCAGAACTGGTGGAGTCTGGTCTTGTGCGGGAAGAATCTACCCATAACCGGACTTTTTACCATATTACGGAGGAGGGGACGGAGATTGTCTATTACTTCCGTAATGACATCTCACCTGCCATCCAGAAGGATATTAACGGATTTCTGAAACAGAAGAAATACGAACTGAAGAATGAAGTGTCGGTAAAGTCTGACTATTACCGGAATCCCAATGGAGAATACTCGGTAAAATGCCAGGTAATCGAGCAGAGGATTCCTCTGATCGACCTGACTGTGACCGCTCCTACAGAAGCCGCGGCAGAGACGATTGCACATAACTGGACCAAGAAAAACCAGGAGATTTATGCGTTTATTATGTCAAAATTATTGTAAAAAAATTCTTGCCACAATAACAGATGGACTTTATATAAAAAAATAAATCAGGAGATATGGTATTTATGAATGTAAAAAAAATAGGTGAATTATATGTCAGTTTTTTTAAAATCGGCGGTCTGACCTTTGGGGGCGGACTTGCCATGCTGCCTATGCTGCAGCGGGAGGTTGTGCAGAAGTATGGATGGTGTACCGAAGAAGAACTTCTGGACATCTATGCCATCGGGCAGTGTACCCCTGGAATTATTGCGGTCAATACGGCTACCTATGTGGGGTATCAGCAGGCCGGGTTCTTCGGCAGTGTGGCAGGGACTCTGGGAATGGTGTCCCCTTCCCTCATCATTATCTGTCTGGTTGCCTCGATTCTCCAGAACTTCATCCATATGCCGGCGGTGCTTCACGCTCTGGCGGGTATCCGTATCGTGGTCTGCGCCTTGATGCTGAATACGGTGTTTACCATGGCGAAGAAGGGGATTGTGGATAGACTGGGAGCGGCAGTGTTCCTGACTGCCTTTGTCCTAGCCTGCTTTACTCCGGTTCCCACGGCGCTGGTCATCGTCCTTGCCGGGATAACGGGAATCATTGCCAAGCGTATGGAAAGGAGGCGTTCCGCATGATTTATCTGATTCTTGCATTTGAATTTTTCAAAATCGGGCTGTTTTCCATTGGTGGAGGTATGGCAACGCTTCCATTTCTCATGGATCTGACCAACAAATACGACTGGTTTACCGTAAGCGAGCTTACGAACATGGTCGCCATCAGTGAGAGTACTCCCGGACCGGTGGGAATTAATATGGCCACCTATGCGGGATACAATGCCGCTGGTGTGCTCGGGGCTATTGTGGCAACTCTTGCGCTCACGGCTCCTGCCTGGATTATTATCATATTAATCGCAAAATTTCTGGAGAATTTCAGTGAAAATACGAATGTAAAAGCTGCTTTTTACGGAATCCGCCCGGCGGTTGCCGCTCTGATTGGGTATGCGGTGTGGGAACTGCTTAAGATTGCCATTATATCGGCTGCGGAAGGGACGGTGCATGTGAATCTAGTAAACGCGGTGGTGTGCGCAGTGGTGTTTGCGTTACTGCAGGTTAAGAAACTTGGGAAGCTTCACCCGTTGGTGTGGATTGCGGCGGGGGCCTGCGTGGGAATTGTGCTCAAGATGTGATATATTAATCTAAACAGGAGCCGCCGGAATTATTATTCTCCGGCGACTCCTATTCACATGTTATCAAATATAGGACACATCAATAAGAAAAGGAGATGAAGAAACAAATGGGAGTTTCAGGTAAAGACAAGGCATTTATCCACCCTTATATGCCAAACAGTGTTCCAGAGATCAAGCGGCAGATGCTGGATGAACTGGGCGTAGAGAGTATCGATGAAATCTACAAAAGCCTGATTCCGGACGACCTGCTGTACAAGAAGCGACTGGATCTTCCGGAGCCAATCGTTAACGAATACGAATTGAAGCGGCATGTCATGGAAATCTTAAACAGAAACATTACGGCAGAGGAGTATGTCAGCTTTCTCGGAGCAGGCTGTTACCGTCATCAGGTTCCGGCCATCTGTGACGAATTGAATATGCGCGGGGAATTTCTGACCGCTTATTGCGGGGATACATACTCTGACCACGGAAAGATGCAGGCCATATTTGAATACACCAGCATGATGGGCGAGCTTCTGGATGCGGATATTGTAAGTTATACGACTTATGACGCAGGGCAGTCGGTATCCTCTGCTTTCAGTATTGCACTTCGGGCTCAGGCTGCCAAGGGGCATGCAAAACGCCGGATACTGATTCCTTCTACCATGAACCCGGAGATAAAATCACAGGCTTACGCATACTGCAGAAACGCAGGTGAGATCATCACAGTTGAAAGTGATACGCAGACAGGTCTTATGGACTTAAAAGATCTGGAAGAGAAGTTAACGGACGGCAGCACAGCGGCTGTATTCTATGAGAATCCGTCTTATCTTGGATTCTTCGAGACACAGGCCGAGCAGATTGCCGCACTTGCCCATAGTTTCGGGGCTCTGTGCATCGCGCAGCCGGAAGCCGCATCTCTCGGTATCGTAGAAAGCCCGCTGAATCTGGGCGCGGATCTGGTATGCGGAGATATCCAGCCCTTGGGTATGCACATGCAGTT
>CATLIP010000145.1 GCA_949957035.1 uncultured Lachnospiraceae bacterium | reverse complement strand
GGGGGACGGTCAAGGGAGTATCCGGATTGGCGGAAGGGATATCAGGGACATTCCTCTTGCTAAGCTTAGAAGCGAGGTAGGGATGGTATTACAGGAGCCCTTTCTGTATTCCCGCACCATTCAGGAGAATATTGCGGCAGCCTGTCCTGAGGCGGACCGGGAGGCAATTCGCCAGGCTGCTAGGATTGCATGTATTGATGATGCAATCATGGGATTCCCGGATGGATATGATACGTTGGTGGGGGAGCGGGGCGTGACGCTTTCCGGCGGTCAGCGTCAGCGCGTGGCCATCGCGCGGATGCTGCTTGCAAAAGCTCCGATTATGGTGTTTGACGATTCACTGTCAGCGGTGGACTCTCAGACGGATACAAAGATTCGGAAAGCATTGGAAGAGTACATGAAGGAGGCCACAGTGATTCTGATTTCTCATAGAATCACGACGCTGATGAGTGCAGATAAGATTTTGGTCCTGAATCATGGATGTGTAGAGGAGATGGGTACTCATCATGAACTGATTAAGAGCGGCGGCCTGTATCAGCAGATTTACGAGATACAAATGAGCCAGGATGACAGAAAGAAGATGGAGGTGTGAGGAATGGCGGCATATGAAGAGCAAGAATATAATAAACCGTTCAGCTTCAAGGTCTGGGGGAAAATGCTGCCGTTTTTCAAGCCTTACAAGAAGTTTTTTGCTGTTACCCTTGGGCTGAATATCTTTTTGGCGGGGATAGATGTGGTTGTTCCGTTGTTTCAAAGCTATGCTATCGACCATTATATTACCCGGGAGAGCCTTGCCGGTTTAAGCCGGTTTACGCTGTCTTATGTGGCTGTGATAGTAATTCAGACTTTATGCGTCTACTTTTCTGTCCGGGCGGCCACCATTATAGAAATGAATGTGGGAAAGGATTTGAAATGGGCGCAGTTTGAGCATCTGCAGACTCTGTCTTTTTCCTATTACAATACCACTCCGGTAGGCTACATCCATGCCAGAGTCATGAGCGATACATTGCGGATTGCCTCTATGGTTGCATGGGGGCTGGTGGATATGTTCTGGTCCCTGCTCTATGTAATCAGCGTATTTGTGATTATGTTTATGTTGAATATAAGGCTGGCGTTGATTATCCTGCTAATCGTACCCTGTATCGCTGTGCTGACAGTTTATTTCCAGAATAAAATCCTGCACTTTAACCGAAAGGTCAGAAAGATTAATTCCCAGATTACCAGTGCATACAACGAAGGAATTACGGGAGTGAAGACTTCTAAGAGCATGGTCATTGAGAAGGATAATGAGAAGGCATTTTTTGAGAGGACCTCGGACATGCACAGGGCGGCGAGCCGTTCTGCCAAGTTAAATGCCGTCTATATCCCGTTGATTCTCCTATTCAGTTCTGTGGCGGCGGCTGTCGTACTGGCACAGGGTGGTTACATGGTGAAGGAGGAGATTATGAAGCTTGGGACCCTGTCCGTATTCATCTCTTATGCGGTCATCATTTTCGAGCCGATTCAACAGCTTGCAAGGCTTTTGGCAGAGCTGATTTCCTGTCAGGCCAATATTGAGCGTGTGATGGACCTTTTGGAGCAGGAACCCAATGTGGTGGACAGGCCGGAGGTTTTGCAGAAATATGGAGATTCCTTTCATCCTAAGAAGGAGAATTGGGAGAAGATTGAGGGAGATATTGTGTTCGAGGATGTTTCCTTCCGATATCCGGATGGGAAAGAATATGTGCTGGAGCATTTTAACCTTCATGTTCCTGCGGGAATGAATGTGGCAATCGTAGGCGAGACCGGGGCGGGGAAGTCAACCCTGGTGAATCTGGCGGGGCGTTTCTTTGAACCCACTAGCGGCCGTATACTGATTGACGGCGTAGATTACCGTAAGCGTTCTCAATTGTGGCTTCACAGTCAGATTGGATATGTGCTTCAAAACCCTCACCTGTTTTCCGGGACAGTGCGGGAAAATATTCGTTATGGACGTCTGGACGCTACGGATGAGGAGATTGAGGCGGCGGCTGAGAATGTGTCTGCAAGCGAGGTAGTGATGAAGCTGGAGAAGGGCTATGACAGTGACGTAGGGGAGAGCGGAGGCAGGCTTTCTACCGGGGAGAAGCAGTTGATTTCATTTGCAAGAGCGATTTTGGCGGACCCGGCAATCTTTGTGCTGGACGAAGCCACCTCTTCCATCGATACCCACACCGAGCAGCTCATTCAGCAGGCGACAGGGCGGCTTCTGAAAGGGCATACCTCATTTATCATTGCACACAGACTTTCTACCATCCGGCAGGCAGACTTGATTCTTGTGGTGAAGGACGGAAAAGTGATAGAGCAGGGGAGCCATAAGGAGCTGCTTAGAGAAAAAGGCTGCTATTATGAGTTGTATTCCAAACAGTTTGAAGAAGAAGCGTCCATGAAGGTATTTGCAGGAGGAACCATTTCATAGCTTCACCGTATATTGATGATGAGGTGAAAAAAATGAATGGAATCTTATGGACGTTCTTAGGAACATTACTTACATTTTCAGTGACGACGCTTGGGGCGGCAGGCGTATTCTTTGTGAAGAAGGAGATGGGAGGAAGGCTTGAGAGAGGCTTCTTAGGATTTGCGGGCGGAGTGATGGTGGCTGCCTCCGTCTGGTCCCTGCTGCTGCCGGGCATTGAGTTTGCAGAGGAGAACGGGCAGATAAGCTGGCTGGTTATTACGGGTGGATTTCTGCTTGGCGTGATACTGCTTCTTCTGGCAGATTACCTGATTGGAAAATGGGAGAATCTCAGAGTTCAGAGGAATACTGCTATGCTGGTCATGGCTATTACGGCGCATAATATTCCGGAAGGGATGGCAATCGGTCTTGCTTTTGCACTGGCGGCCCAGAACCCTCAGGAGCCGGCGCTTCTGTCAGGAGCCATTGCTTTGGCGGTAGGAATTGCGATTCAGAATTTCCCGGAGGGAACGGCGGTTGCACTTCCTCTGTTACAGAATGGCTTCAGTAAGAAGAAGGCTTTTTTGATTGGAAGTATGTCGGCATTGGTGGAACCGATTTTTGGCGTAGCTGCCGCAGCCGTTGCGGGGGCGGTGCAGACGGGGATGCCCTGGTTTTTGTCGTTGGCTGCAGGGGCTATGATTTATGTGGTGGTTCAGGAGCTGATTCCGGAGGCTTGTGACAAAGAAGACGAAAAGTCGGGGACCCTTGGATTCATCGTCGGGTTTCTGGTTATGATGATTCTGGATGTGGCGCTGGGCTAGTGTGCTGCCTGAATATAGAGAAGACAGCACACTAGTACACCGAATAATAAGTAACCAGCCATATAACTTGTCTGATTTTCCATCTGCGTCGTTGTCGTCAATCGGCGTAGCGCCCACTACGCCTCATTCCTCCGCCTTGCATATGAAAAATCATCCTGCGTTATATGGCTAGGAACTTATTTTTCGGTGTACTAGTAGATGGGGGATTGTGGTTAAGTTTTCCAATATTTTTGCCGATATTAAAGAAGACAGCACTTTCGAAAACAGGTAGCAGGTAATGGATTGCAGCCGAAGGGAGGCTTCTTTAATGGCAAGAATCGTAGATTACAGCTTTTTATTGCAGCAGACATTTGGAATATCAGGCGCAAGTCCCATTGGCAGCTTTCGTTTATCAGAGATTAACAGCAGCTCTGTGCAGGCACGGTTGAAGGCAGCAGGCATTGATACGAGCAGTAAGCAGTACAGAGCTGTTATGAACGAGATGGCGAAGAATGGGAACGGCTCCATGTTTACGAATGTTCAGGCAATTAAAAATTCTATGAGGTCCTACGACAAGGACGGAGATTATATTGACCCTACGACCGGGCTTGCAGGTTTGTTGGTGACGGACGCCAATGAGAGCAGCCGGAGGCGTATCATTTCTATCCCGGAGAGCAGCAAGGACGAGATGTTTGAGCAGACGAAGAAAGAGTTTCTGCGTGAGAATGGCGTCTTGAACGGTGACACTACAAAGCGGTCAGATGTATATACCAATATGTATCGGAAGGTAACGAAGAACGACCGGCTGGCAGCAGGATATACGATGGAACAGTATGAACGGGCATACCGGCAGGCATTTTTGGCGGCAGCGAGAGAAGCCGACCCGGGCTGGGGGATTGGAAGGCCGGTAAAATACGGCGCTTTGGACGGAATTACTAGGGAATCCGTTGAGGCCGGCCTTAGACAGTCAGGCAATAAGCTTATGAGGGTATCTGTGGATACATTGGTATAGTTTTTGGTTTTAGATAAGAGAGGTGAGTCTGCGTGAACTTTTTAACAGTACAGTCATTGAATGCATATACCCGGAATATGGAGATGCAGATGAAGTGGCAGAAGAAGCAGGATAACAGTGATTTTACTGCGGATGGCAGCATGAAGCTTGACAACGACCCTACAAGGAGGCAGGCGGAGCAGATAAGGCAGTCCAGGGCTGACGGCTCCGACCAGTTGGCCAAGCAGATTGATTTGAAGCTGAACAGCGGTCAGAAATTGACTGGGGAGGAGATGGATTATCTAAGGACCCATGACCCGCAGACCTACCAGCGGGTGAAGTCAATCGAGACAGAGCAGAAGAACTACGAGAATGAGCTTAAGAAGTGTAAGACGAAGGAAGAAGTAGAGCGCGTGAAGATGACCCACACCGCGGCGTCCTTAGGCGCGGTGAACAGTATCATGAATAATCCGGTGATTCCGGAAGAGAAGAAGTTTGAATTAGTCATGCAGGAGCACCGCAAGAATCAGGCCTTACAGGTAACGACACAGGAATTTGTAGAGAGCGGAGAGTATGCAAAACTTCCAACGGAGGCGGAACGTCTGAAGGCGGAGAAGGAGCTTCAGGAAGCCAAAGAAAAAGAACTTGGTATCGAGGATCCTGCAAAGAAGGACAGCGCCGAGACGAATTCTGCGCAGGAGGGCGATACCACAGCCGATGGAGCCGCAAAAGACGGGCCTCTTACAGGCGAAGAGGCAGTTAAGGCGGCTGCGGCAGAAAAGGATGTCAGGAATCTTGTCACAGAGAGGGAGATGACCCGTATGGAGGCCGAGACCACGCCGGAGGCGCTTAAGGTAAAGCGCGCGAAGGCGCGGGCGGCATATCAGATGAGTAAGGCAGAAGCGCCGCAGCAGATGGTGGATGTAAAGGTAAGATAAGGATGAACACAATAGGGGCGGAGAAGATAGTTCTCCGCCCCAATATATTTACATATTTTCTATAATGTGTCTTGCGACATATACTCCGCTTGCCGAAGCATGGGAGAGAGAATGAGTGACCCCGCTTCCGTCTCCGATGATGTAGAGTCCCTTGTACTTGGTTTCCAGATTCTGGTCAAGCTCTACTTCCATGTTATAGAATTTTACCTCCACGCCGTAGAGAAGTGTATCGTCATTAGCGGTTCCGGGCGCTATCTTATCAAGAGCATAAATCATTTCCATAATGCCGTCTAAGATTCTTTTCGGCAGTACCAGACTTAAATCGCCCGGTGTAGCGGCAAGGGTAGGAGTGACCAGGCCCTCCCGGATTCGTCCTGCTGTGCTTCGTCTTCCCCGGACTAAATCACCAAAGCGCTGTACGATAACGCCGCCCCCAAGCATGTTAGAAAGTCTGGCGATACTCTCTCCGTATCCGTTGCTGTCCTTAAAGGGTTCGGAGAAATGCTTGGCAACCAGAAGTGCGAAATTGGTGTTTTCCGTCTGATGCTCTGTACCTTCATAGCTGTGGCCGTTGACAGTGACAATGCCGTTGGTGTTTTCATTTACCACAATACCATAGGGGTTCATACAGAATGTACGAACATTGTCTTCGAATTTTTCTGTGCGGTAGACAATCTTACTCTCGTACAGCTCGTCGGTCAGATGGGAGAAAATGACTGCCGGAAGCTCCACACGGACGCCGATATCCACACGATTGGATTTGGTAGGGATGTCCAGTTCGCTGCAGATATTTTCCATCCATTTACTTCCGCTCCTGCCCACCGAGACAATGCACTTTTTGCAGTCTAGAGATTGTCCGTTATAATGGATGCGGTAGCCGTCCTCGGTACGTTGAAGGCTGTCTACAGGAGTGTTAAAATGAAAATCCACCTTGTCCTTTAATTCGTCGTATAGCTGCTCCAGAACCACATAGTTAATGTCTGTTCCCAGATGGCGGACGGACGCGTCCAGAAGTTTTAGCTTATTCTGGAGACAGACCTTTTTGAATTGAGTCCCTGCTGTGGAATACATTCTGGTTTTTTCTCCGCCGTGGCTGGTGTTGATGTCGTCTACATAGCGCATCAACTCAAGAGCCTGTTCCTTGCCGATATATTCGTAGAGGGTTCCGCCGAAATCATTGGTGATATTATCTTTTCCGTCCGAAAATG
>CATLIP010000144.1 GCA_949957035.1 uncultured Lachnospiraceae bacterium | reverse complement strand
CAGGCACATCACAGGCGCCCCATTGCTCAGCAGAATATTGATACCAAAGGATGTGTGGCGCGCCACTGCCTTTTGCACCGCAGTCTTGAATCTCTCCAGTTGGATATTCTCCGGCAATTCGCAGCACATAGGAATATTGTACATGGTGGCATCCGGGTCGTTAACGCACTCCAGATAGACGCCCATCTGGGAATCCGTCAGCGGATACTCTTTCCTCTCACAGTCTGCCTTACGAATACCTGACGTCTGCTCCACCAAAAGAAGGCCGGCAATCATCTCCGGAGTCCTTCCCCTCAGGACCATCTCCGGAGTAAGGGGTAAATCGGACAGACATTCCAATAACTGCAATACATTGATGGAATCTCCGCCAAGCCGGAAGAAATCATCCTCTCTGCCCGTCGTCCCGCAATGCAGGACTTCCTCGAAGCCTTCACAAAGCCTGCGCTCCGTATCATTTTCCGGCTCCCGGTATTCTGCCTTATATTCCCCAATCCCCGGCGGCAGTAAAACGGTACGGTCAAGCTTCCCGTTGGCGTTCTTTGGCAGCGCATCCATCCGCTTAAAGAAACGTGGAATCATATAATCCGGCAATGTACTCTTGAGGACTGTTTTGATCTGCTCTGCCGTCACATCCGATTTTGATACATAGAAACCACAGAGATAATTCTGCCCGTTCTCATCTTCAAATGCCTTCACCACTGCATTTTCTACATCCGTCACAGAAGCCATCCTAATCTCGATCTCTCCCGTCTCCACACGCTGTCCGTTGATCTTCACCATCCAATCCTTGCGGTTGACATAGACGTAATTCCCGTCTGCAAGTCTCTTGCCAAGGTCTCCGGTATGCAGGAGGATCTCCCCGTCCTCCTGTTTCTGGAACGCGTGGGCGCTCTGTTCCTCAAGATTCAAGTAAGCCTCGGCAAGGATGCCCTTGATACAGATCTCACCCGTTTCTCCCTCTGCCACTTCCTGTCCTTCTTCGTCCAGCAGGAAAAATTCTAAGCCCTCCCCTGGCTTTCCGATGGGCGTATTCTCCATAGCCTCCTCAATCTTATAGTATGACGCCATCGCAGCCGTTTCGCTGGCTCCATAGATATTATACAAGTCGTATCCGTCGCCTGACAGCATGGAGACACGTTCGCTTCCCGTACAGATCTTCTCAAGCGTCGCTGCTCTATTCTTAAAAAGCTTTAACATCTGAGGACTGATAAACGCGCAGGTAATACCGTTTTCGTCGAAATACTCCTCAATCATATGTACATCTTTGCGAGCCTCCTCCGCAACGATGTGGACGCATCCGCCGCAGCTCAATACACCATAATATTCCAGAACAAGAATCACAAAGGACATGGGCGCCATGGCTGCTAACACATCCTTTTCATGCAAATGAAAGCCATGCCTGTTCCTTACGACTCCCTGTGAGAAACTCGCCGTCGTGTGGACGATCCCCTTGGGTCTTCCGGTAGAGCCGGATGTATATATGAGCATTACCCTGCTGCCGTCCGTGCGTCTCGCAGGGACAGCCGGCTCATACTGCCCAACATCCCCAAGCCAGCTTACGTCAATCCTTGCCGCCGCCTGACAGTCCTCTTGTATGTAATCAAGCCTCTCCTTCGGGTATTCCGGCACCACAGGAACGAAGGCCGCCCCTGCCATCATGACGCCAATCTCCGCCGCCACGTACTCCATCCGCCTGTCCATACAGACCATGACCGCCTGCCCGGACAGATTCCCGGACTTTCTAAGTTTCGCCGCAATCCTGCGGCTTAACACATCCAGTTCCCCATAGGTCGTACTTCGTTTCCCGCCGCGGTCAACAATCGCTGTTTTGTCTGGAAAACGCCGCACGATACTCTGAAATTCATCCAAAAAATTCATAATACAGATTCCTCCTTTTCTCTTCTTTTATTCCTGTTTAAGCCAGGCTTCTGCCCTTGCCTTCACATTCTCCCGTAAGTTCTCGTAATAAAAATCATAATCATGGCCATGCAGGCTCTCCGGCCCGAACAGCTCTGCCGGCGCATATCCTGCATCCTTTGCCGTGCAGATGACGACGCCCCGCTCTGTATCGACCTGGGCGTCCGCAAGTCCTTTTATGATCTCATACTCACCGGTCTCCTCATTGAAGATACGGCTGCCCAGATTCTCTTCAAAACTGGCATAGGTATCATCCCGTTTCCAGTTAATGGGATTGATGCTGACCGCCTCCGGCTCCACCACAATGTTACTCTGTCCCTGATTCCCCTTCCCCTCGGTATTCCAGGACACGATGACGCCCGTATCATCGGCGCCCTCGGCAAATTTCAGATATGGATGATCCGAAAGCCAATCTTCCGTGATTGAAAATCCAATCGGATATGCCGCCACCATACGCTCATAGTATTCCGGATGTGCCTGCATGTATTCCCCAAGGACAATTTTCGTCATAATGGAGCCCTGGGAATGACCTGCAATCATAAATGGTCTGCCCTCATTATAATTTTCAAAATAGTAGTCCAGCGCAGCATAGACATCCGTGCGTTGCTCATTCTGCTGATATTCCTCTAGTTCCGTGTGGCTCATGCCAACTACCTTGAAGATATTGCTCTGTCTGTAATAAGGAGCAAATACGTTCGTCGATTCCTCGAATACCGTTGCCTGATTCTCATAGACGACTCCGGCACGCGCCCGCATGTCTTCATTGTCTATATCACAGATTGGTTTCGCATCATCTGAGTCATCCTGATAGCTGGTTGGATAGAGGTAAAATGTATCAATCTCATGGGTAATCTCAGGAATCCTCATCCAATTTTCTTCTTCCGCGTAATCCGATGGTGTCCCTGTAAGTTCTGCAATTTCAAAGCCTCCCTCTGGTTCTGTCTGTGATTCTTGTTGGCTTACTTGCTCCTGCTTCTCGGTTTCTTCCTGTTTTCCCCTATCTTCCGGCAAATCTGCCGTATTGCCGCAGGCGGCCGAATTGCATACAACTGCGCACACAGCCACCGATAATATCCACTTCCTTATGTTATTTTTCATGTTACTGATTCTCCCTTCTTGCCTTTTTCTTTTTCGATGTACTAGAATTGGTATTACTGGGAATACCCATAATTAGATTTACTATAACATTTCCAAAAATCTGATTCTAGTAAGATGGGATATTTCACATTTTTTTTGGGACAAAAAGAGTTTCCCGGCCGGACTTGACATTTTTCCGTTTCTGAGTATACTACAAACCATAAGCAAAGGCGCTTTGGATTCGTCCAGGGCGCTTTTGCCTTTTTAAGAAAGGAGAACTAAAAATGGGAATCAAAGAAGAATGTGGTGTATTCGGTATTTTCAATCCTGGCGGGGAAGAGGCGGCTTCCTCTATCTGTTACGGATTAGCGTCTCTCCAGCATCGCGGGCAGGAATCCTGCGGAATCGCCGTATTTGACACTGACGGTCCTAAGGGAAATATGAGCGTTCACAGAGGACTGGGGCTGGTACACGAAGTCTTCAAGGAGGATATACGAAAAGGACTTACCGGGAATCTGGGTATCGGTCATGTCCGATACTCTACAACCGGAGCCGCTACATTGGACAATGCACAGCCCCTGGTACTGAATTATATCAAGGGCACGCTGGCTCTTGCACACAATGGCAATCTGGTAAATACGAAAGAGCTGCGTGAAAATCTTGCACGCACAGGAGCCATTTTTCGGACAACCACAGATTCAGAGGTTATCGCCTATGAAATCGCACGCGCAAGAGTTCACACTTCCACTGTGGAAGAGGCAATCCAAAAGGCGTCCTCCCGTCTTAAAGGCGCCTACGGGTTAGTGATTGCAAGCCCTCGTAAACTAATCGGCGTGCGCGACCCACTGGGTATCCGCCCGCTCTGTCTGGGAAAAAGAGAGGATTCTTATATAATCGCATCAGAAAACTGCGCCTTAACCGCCATTGGCGCCCGGTTTATCCGAGATATACAGCCAGGTGAGATTGTAACGATTTCCCATAATGGAATAACTTCAAACCTTGATCTGAAAAAAGGAAAACCCGCACATTGTATCTTTGAATATATTTATTTCGCGAGGTTAGACAGTACCTTAGACGGAGTCTCTGTCTATGAGTCTCGAAAAAAGGCCGGCGCTGCACTTGCAAAAGCATACCCTGTAACCGCGGATTTAGTCACGGGGGTTCCAGATTCCGGCATTACGGCTGCCCAAGGCTATGCAGAAAAATCCGGCCTTCCTTTTGGGCTGGTCTTTCACAAAAACAGCTATATGGGGCGAACCTTCATCAAGCCCACTCAAAAAGAACGACAATCCAGCGTCCGTCTAAAATTCAGTGTTCTGAAAGATACTGTAAAAGGAAAAGACATTATATTAGTAGACGATTCTATCGTACGGGGAACGACGATTGCCAACCTTATCAACCTGCTGAAACAGGCTGGGGCAGGCAAGGTACACGTAAGAATCAGCTCACCGCCCTTCTTATATCCCTGTTACTTCGGAACAGATGTTCCCTCCAGTCGCCTGTTGCTTGCAGCCTCCCATTCGCCGGAAGAAATCCGTCAGATTATCGGCGCCGATTCACTGGGATATATGCGTGTGAAAGACCTGTCTTCCACCGTAAACGGGCTGCCTCTGTGCAAGGCATGTTTCGATAATAATTATCCTGTTTTTAACTGATACGCATTTTTATTCCCGGGCGCCTCCTCCTCAGCGCTCGGGAAATTACTCTATTTTACCCAAATTATCCTCTCATTTTTCCTTTTGTTTATTGAGAAACCATATTATATTTGATTTTCAGTTTCTCTTTTTTCGTTATTTTGTATAATAATTTTTTATTATTTTTAATTTTAATATTCATATTGACGAATCCCGTATCACATGATATACTCCTTTTAACAACATTAATTCTGACGAACAGAGTCAGACAATCAAAAGGAGGTTTTTAATTTATGAAAAAGTTGGTAGCATTATCCCTGATCCTCTCCATGACATGTGGATTGGTTGCATGCAGCAGCAACAGTGGATCCGGCGGATCATCCGATGGGGGGTCGGAATCCAAGGATGAAGGAAAATCAGATGGGAAAGTTTCCCTCAATGTCATCGCGGCACAGTATGGACAGAACACCAAGACATGGTGGGAAGATTTCGTTAAGGATTTCACGGCAGAGCACTCTGACATTGACCTTACAGTAGAGGTTGAATCATGGAATGATATTTATACGGTAGTGAATACCAGAATTTCCAACAACGAGGCTCCGGATATCCTGAACATCGACGTATTTGCCAACTATCAGGCAGACGGTCTTCTGCTTCCTGCTGAGGATTTTGTATCTAAGGAGACTTACGATAAGATGTATCCGGCGTTCTTAGATCAGTCTGATGTAGACGGTACGATCTGGGCGATTCCTGACCTTGCTTCCGCTCGTGCATTATACTACAATGCTGATATTCTGGAAGCTGCCGGTGTAGAAGTTCCCACAACATGGGATGAACTGACGGAAGCGTGCAAGAAGATCAAAGAACATGACTCCAATATCTATCCATGGGGCATTGATATGACCACCGACGAAGGACAGGCGGCTTTTGCTTACTACACATGGAACAATGGCGGCGGCTTTGTAGACGAGGATGATAACTGGGCGCTGAACAGTGATAAGAATGTTGAGGCAATCGAATATGCCGTGAAGATGGTTAATGACGGCTATACCAACAGTGATCCTGCCAATGATACCCGTTATGACCTGCAGGATATGTTCGGTGCAGGACAGGTTGCCATGATGATTGGACCTAACAGCATTCCTACATACATTGCTGACGGCGGTTATTCCGTGAATTATGCGGTTGCTCCTATTCCGACGAACGGCGGCGTTGATTCTGTTTCCGCAGGTGTTATGGATCGGTTTATGTGCTTCGACAATGAGTATTCTGATGAAGAATTAGAAGCAATCAAGACTTTCTTCGACTTCTTCTACGAGGACGAGCGTTACTCCGAGTGGGTTCTGATGGAAGGCTTCCTGCCTGCTACTACTACTGGCGGAGAGATTCTTGCAGAGCAGGATGAGAGTATGGCAAGCTGGGTTGACATTGTAGGCAGCTGTAATTTCTACCCAACTGCAAAGACTGAATGGGATGATGTAAAACAGGGCGTTATTAATGTTGAGCAGCAGGCATTACTTGGGGGCAATGTCAAAGAGCTGTTAGACGAACTTCAGAATGAAATTGCAGAATAAGATTTCATAATTACCCCGCAGCCTACTGCGGGGTTTTCCTTTTCAAGTTTATCTTAGAGATTATAAGGGAGGTGTCCCCGTGAAAAATAAAGCATTTCGTAAAGCAGAGCCTTATATCTGGATTCTGCCTAGTATTATTCTGATGGCGGTATTCATTTTAATACCTATCATATTCGTCT
>CATLIP010000143.1 GCA_949957035.1 uncultured Lachnospiraceae bacterium | reverse complement strand
CAAAACGGCGGTTAGTGCCGTGGAAATCCTTTAAGCCTTTCTTGATTGACGTAAGGGGGACATTGAGAAGGTCTGCCGCCGCAATGGAAGCCAGCGCGTTGGATACATTGTGGTCCCCGCTGACGGACAGAGAGATACGGTCAATTACCTCTCCATGCCTTACCAGATCAAAGGAAGCCTCCCCCAGTTCATCATGGGAAATTTCGGAGGCGCAATAATCAAAGGAAGGCTCATTGCCATAAGTAATAATATGGCAGTCAAGACCTTCTGTGATTTCAGACAGGTTTGGAATCTCTCCGTTAATAATCAGCGTTCCGTCTTTTGGCAGCAGTCCGGCAAATTTGTGGAAGGAACAGCGGATATCGTTAAGGTCTTTAAAGAAATCTAAATGATCCGCGTCAATATTCAGGATAATCCCAATATTTGGGAAGAAATGCAGAAAGCTGTTAGTGTATTCACAGGCTTCCGTGACAAACACCTCCGGCCCGCCGACACGGATATTGCCGCCGATTGCCTTCAAGATCCCCCCTACTGAAATGGTCGGGTCCTTCTCGCCTGCAAGAAGGATATGGGAAAGCATAGAAGTAGTGGTGGTCTTGCCGTGTGTGCCGGCAACCGCTACGGATGTATCGTAATTGGTCATAAGCTGGCCCAGAAGCTCGGCGCGGCTTAACAGAGGAAGTCCCTGCTTGACCGCCTCCTGATATTCTTCATTATCATCATGGATGGCAGCCGTGTATACAACAACGTCAATTCCGGGAATTATATTAGAGGCTTTCTGGCCGTAGAAAATGACTGCCCCTAACTTACTGAGGTGTTCCGTCAGCGCAGATTCCTTATTGTCAGAACCGGAAACACGGAAATCCTCCTTTAACAGAATCTCGGCAAGTCCGCTCATGCTGATGCCGCCAATGCCGATAAAATGTACATGTACAGGTTGTTTAAAATTAATTTTATACATAAGATACCTTCCTTTTTTGATGAAATACAGGCTATTGCTTGTCATAAAAATAATATTCTGTTCATATTATTATATACATATATGGAAAAAAATCCAAGTCGAAATTTTTTGTATTATTTTAATAAAATATTTACAAAAAAACCACTTTTTTTGTAAATATTGTTCACTATGTAGGAAAACTGTGGTATAATAAGAATTAAACTACTGAGAAGGGGTGATGACATGAGGAAAAAAGAGATGATAGCAATGCTGTTGGCCGGAGGCCAAGGAAGCAGACTGGGGGTTCTTACAGCAAAAGTGGCCAAGCCAGCCGTTGCTTTTGGAGGCAAATACAGGATCATAGACTTCCCGCTCAGCAACTGCATTAACTCAGGAATTGATACTGTAGGGGTGCTGACGCAGTATCAGCCGTTACGATTGAACACACATATCGGGATAGGTATCCCGTGGGATTTGGACCGTAACTTCGGAGGAGTTACGATTCTTCCGCCTTATGAGAAGAGCAGCAGCAGCGAGTGGTATACAGGCACGGCCAATGCCATATACCAGAATCTTGATTATATGGAGACATTTAACCCGGACTATGTGCTGATATTGTCAGGGGATCATATCTACAAGATGGATTACGAGGTGATGCTGGATTACCATAAAGAGAACAATGCGGATGTTACAATTGCCGCCATGCCTGTGCCGAAAGAGGAGGCCAGCAGGTTTGGAATTGTGGTGACAGATGAGGGAGGTAAGATTGCGGAGTTCCAGGAGAAACCGCCGGAGCCGAAGAGTAATCTGGCGTCCATGGGTATCTATATATTTAGCTGGAAGGTTTTGAAGGAGGCATTGATTGCTCTGGAGAAGGTTCAGGGGTGTGATTTCGGGAAACATATCATACCATATTGCCATGAACGGGGGCAGAGGCTGTTTGCATACGAATACAACGGATACTGGAAGGATGTTGGAACCCTCGGCTCTTACTGGGAGGCCAATATGGAGTTAATCGACATTATTCCTGAGTTCAACCTGTACGAGGAATATTGGAAGATTTATACCAACAGTGGAGCCCTTCCGCCCCAGTATATTTCAGGACAGGCAGTGGTTGACAGGAGTATTATCGGCAATGGCTCAGAGATTTGCGGAGAAGTGCATAACTGTGTGATTGGGTCTGGCGTAATCATTGAGGAGGGATCGGTGATTCGCGATTCGATTATCATGCAGGATGTTCATATCGGAAGAGACTGTGTAATCGAGAAAGCGGTCATCGCGGAGAACTGTAAGATAGGGGATCGCGTGACCTTTGGCATCGGCAGCGACGTGCCGAATAAGTCGAAACCGGCAATCTATTCCTTCGGCCTGGTTACGGTCGGAGAGAATTCTGTGATACCGGACGGAGTACAGGTCGGAAAGAATACTGCCATCAGCGGCGTGACATCTGGGGAGGATTATCCGAACGGCGTGCTGGAGAGCGGAGAGACATTGATAAAGGCAGGTGGACGAGTATGAGAGCGGTAGGTATTATTTTAGCAGGCGGTAACAGCCATAAGATGCGTGAACTGACCCAGAGACGGGCGATTGCAGCCATGCCGATTGCAGGGAGCTACAGGGCGATTGATTTTGCGCTGAGCAATATGTCAAATTCCCATATTCAGAAGGTTGCAGTGCTGACTCAGTATAATGCACGTTCGCTGAATGAACATCTTAATTCTTCCAAGTGGTGGGATTTCGGGAGAAAGCAGGGGGGATTGTATGTATTTACCCCGACTATAACAGCGGACAACGGATACTGGTACAGAGGGACGGCAGACGCCATTTATCAGAATCTTGATTTCCTGAGAAAGTGTCATGAACCCTATGTGATTATTTCCTCTGGCGACGCTGTGTATAAGATGAATTATAATAAAGTGCTGGAATATCATATCCGAAAGAAGTCGGATGTGACGGTTGTCTGCAAGCGACTGGGTGCGGACGAGGATGCCAGCCGTTTTGGAACTTTGAAACTGAATGAGGACATGCGCATTGAGGAATTTGAAGAGAAGCCCATGCTGGCCACTTCAAATATGATATCGGCAGGGATTTATGTGATTAGAAGGAGACTTCTTATTGACCTGATTGAGCATTGCGCTGAGGAAGAGAGACATGATTTCGTAACGGATATTCTAATCAGATATAAGAATCTGAAGAGGATGTACGGTTATGAGATAAAGGACTACTGGAACAACATTTCAACGGTGGGGGCCTATTACCGGACGAATATGGATTTCCTGAAACCGGAGGTACGCAGGTATTTCTTCCGGGAGTATCCGGAGGTTTATTCTAAGGTAAGCGACCTGCCGCCTGCGAAGTACAATCCTGGAGCTATCGTTAAGAACAGTCTTGTGGGGAGCGGCAGCATTATTAACGGAACAGTGGAGAACTCGGTTCTCTTCAAGAAGACATTCGTTGGGAATAACTGTGTGATTAAAAACTCGGTTATTCTGAATGATGTATATCTTGGGGATAATACGTACATTGAGAATTGCATTGTAGAAAGCAGGGATACGATCAGGGCGAACACACGTCATGTCGGGGCGAACGGTGTGAAAGTAGTCGTAGAAAAGAACGAGAGGTATGCACTATAGTGCATAAGCCAGGAGCCGGATGAGGGGATTTCCGCGCCGGTTCCCTTAGGAAGAAAGGGGCAAGTAAGGAGATGCAGATTACAGATGTACGCGTGAGAAAGGTGGCAAAGGAAGGCAAGCTCAAGGCAGTTGTGTCCATTACTATGGACGAGGAGTTTGTGGTACACGATATCAAAGTCATCGAGGGTGAGAAGGGACTCTTTATCGCTATGCCAAGCAAGAAAGCAGTGGACGGAGAGTATCGAGATATAGCACATCCGATTAACTCAGGAACAAGAGAGCGCATACAGAGTATTATCCTTGAGAAGTACGAAGAAGCATTGGAGGAAGAGGGCGAGTAAGTGCCCTCTTTTTCTGTGGTTGGGAGATTTCCCCATGGTGGACGGCAGTTTGGGGATATGGATTGTCTCACAGGTGGAAGTGGAGGAATTTGTGAGTCTTGGGGTGGTAGAAGTCCAGACGGCAGGCGCATAGACAGATGTTCCTCCATAAGGGGGAGGCTGTGCAGTTGGGGTTGTATTTGGTGTCGCCAATGATGGGGCAGCCAATGTGGGCTAACTGGACGCGGATTTGGTGGTGGCGTCCGGTTTCCAGTTTGATTTCTAATTCGGTGACATTGGGAAGGGATGCATATTCACCGGAATAATATCTGTGCCTGTCCGGGACGGTGGAGTAACGCAGTCTTGCGAGTTTGGAGCCGCGAGTTTCGGGGCGGCAGACCCGGGAACGGTTGGTGCGGGGGTCTTTGATGAGATAGTGCTCGAGGATGCCTTCGGGAGTTTCAGGGCGTCCTTCTACGAGGGTGCGGTAGTATTTCCCGAAGCCGCATGAGGTGAGCTGGCGGTTTAATTCTCTGGCGGCAAAAGGGGTCTTTGCAAAGACCAGGATTCCGGTTACGGGCTGGTCTAAGCGGTGGATAACCGCAAGATAGGGTTCTCCTTTGGTACGGGAAGTCTTGTGGAGGTGGTTCTTTAGGAGATTTACCATGTCGGGAACGCCCGTTCTTCGACTCTGTGTTGCAATGCCGTGGGGCTTGACGCATACTATGATATGGGGATCTTCATATAATATTTCTAATGTGTTTGTTATCATATAACAATTCTCCTTGACTTTCATTCAATCTACTCTTATCATTTAATCATAGTGTATGAAAATATGCAAATAAAAATTAGGGATGGGGTATGATGGATTATATATTGCTGATTATAGGATTTGTGTTATTGATTAAGGGTGCAGATTTTTTTGTGGACGGAAGTTCCAGTGTGGCCCGGATTCTTAAGGTGCCGACTATCGTGATTGGACTTACTGTGGTGGCGTTTGGAACGAGTATGCCGGAATTTTCGGTCAGTGTTACGGCGGCAATGCGGGGGGATAATGATCTTGCGGTGAGTAATGTATTGGGCTCTAATATCTTTAATCTTCTGGTGGTTTTGGGATGCTGTGCGTTGGTGAATCCGGTTCAGGCAAAATGGTCTTTGCTTAAGAAAGAATTTCCTTTTTCTATATTTATTACCGTAATTTTGCTTTTGCTAAATTCGGATTTTTCTATTTCCAAGGTTTTAAGCGGTGGCGGAAAGTTTGTCCTTGGAAGGTGGGGCGGAATATTATTTCTTGTGCTGTTCATGATTTTCCTCTATGCGACTGTGACGGATGCGCTTGCGGCCAGAGACAGGCAGGAGGTGGATGATGAGGATGAGTATAAAGTTTTAAGCTCTGCAAACAGTGTGTTGTATATAGGGTGCGGTCTTGCCGGAATTGTTCTGGGCGGGAATCTGGTGGTGGACAGCGCCAGTGCGATTGCAGTGCAGTTCGGGCTGAGCCAGACATTTATCGGGCTTACTATCGTAGCACTGGGTACGTCGCTGCCGGAGCTGGTTACGTCTGTTGTGGCGGCAGGCAAAGGTGAGAACGACCTTGCGGTTGGCAATGTGGTGGGCTCGAATATTTTTAATATTCTTCTGATTCTTGGGGCGTCTGCCAGCATTACACCGATAGTGATGGATATTACGGCGGTGTATGATACGGTGATTCTGATAGGGGCAAGCCTGCTTGTGTATTTGGCGGCGTTAAGTAAACGGGAGATTCGTAAGTATGAAGGTATTGTGTTTTTGCTGGCGTATCTGGTATTTTTTGTATATATATTGCTGCGGTAAGAAGGAAGCGCCAGCCTTCATTTTATGCTGACAGCGAAAGGTTTAAAATATACATATGAGAGCATAAAAAATAGGACCGGGAAACCTGCTTTTAGATTCCCGGCCCTATAGGTACTGGTTTATATATTTTTTTCTACTTTTAGCTGACTTACTTCTTCAAGAGAAAGCCCTGAAATATTGGCAATTTCATCTAAAGCATATTTTCCGGCAGATAACATTCGAAGTGCAGCTTCTTTCATCCCTTCATTTATCCCTTGCTTTATCCCTTGCTTTATTCCTTGCTTTATCCCTTGCTTTATTCCTTGTTTTATTCCTTGTTCCAAGGATTCATTTCTCATATCTTCCATGATGCGGCACATCTCATTCACTCCCTTCGGGTCTTCTTTCAGATACCGTGTCCGTTCTGCCATCAGTTCAAAATTCATATCGGATGCCTGCGTACAGTTGAAATCGTGCATGAGCTTTCCAAGATTGGATTCTCCACGGTATTCTCCGTTCACATAAAGTATATGTTCCCCATCCTCAAAAGATTTACCCGTGGCAAGGTTAATCCTCTCAATTGGATAAAGCGGCTCACCTTTGCCATAAAAATCTTTTTCAATAATGAAAATCGTATAGGTGTCCGGCAGTTCTCTAAATTCCTGCCCGGAATGGAGATTCTCTACATCTATCACGCTGGAATGATATCTTGCCCTGTGC
>CATLIP010000142.1 GCA_949957035.1 uncultured Lachnospiraceae bacterium | reverse complement strand
AAACAGCATCAGCAGGGTAATCACCAGGGAAGTCAATAGAGCAATCAGGAGGGCAGACTTTACTCCTTTGCGGATGCGGTCTGTTCTTCCGGCTCCAAGATTCTGGCCGGCATACGTGACCATGGAATAGCCGTAGGAGGTGGCTGCGACTTCCAATACACCATAGAGTTTGTTGGTGGCGGTGAATCCGGCAATAAAAATTACGCCGAAGCCATTTACCACGAACTGAACAATCATGCCTCCTACAGATATAATCGCATTCTGAAATGCCATAGGAAACCCCAGCATCAGAAGGCGTAAGGGGAGCCGCCGGTCTGTCATACGAAAATCAGAGGATGTGAAGGTTAACAACTCGATTTTACGGATATGGTACAGGCAGAATAAGCTGGAGATTAGCTGGGCGATTAAGGTTGCGACAGCGGCTCCTGCGATTCCGAACCCGAAGACCAGAACGAACAGAAGATCCAGCCCGATGTTGGTGACAGCGGCGACAATCATAGCGTTTAGGGGAGTCTTACCGTCTCCAAGGGAGCGCAGGATTGATGCCAGCAGGTTATATGCCATGACCACCGGGACTCCAAGGTACATGATGCGCAGGTACAGCAGGGTATCGTGGAGAATCTCCGGGGGTGTTTGAAGAAGGTTTAAGACCGGGCGGGCTAAAAGCTGTCCGGCCAACAGCAGTATGATAGAAGACAGGAGGGACAGTACGGCAGAGCTTCCGACGGACTTGCGGAGGTTTTCGTATCTGCCTGCGCCAAATTCCTGTGCCATCAGGATACCGAAGCCTTGAGTAAATCCCTGAATGATTCCAAGCATCATCCAGTTGAGCCAGTCGGCGGCGCCCAGAGCGGCAAGAGCGCCGACACCCAGCGCTTTTCCCACAACCATGGTGTCTACAACGGTATACAGTTGTTGAAATACATTGCCTACCATCAGGGGGAGAGCGAATGCGAAAATCAGGGAAGCGGGCTTACCCTCAGTCATATTTTTTATGTGAGCTGCCATAATTTCACCTCAACTATTGTATGTAAGAGTTTACGACAAATCATAGCATAATTTCTTTTTTGAATCAAGATAAAAAATTGTACTTTAGTTCAGATTATGTTACATTATTAATATACTATTTTTTATCTGAGGAGGTTTGGATTATGAACGTAGCAGAGAGGATTCAGGCGCTTCGGTCACTCATGACAGAGAAAGGAATTGACGCCTATGTTGTGCCGACTGCCGATTTTCACCAGAGTGAATATGTGGGGGAGCATTTTAAAGCAAGAAAGTACATTTCGGGATTCAGCGGGTCTTACGGAACGGTAGTCATTACCGGAGACGACGGGGGACTCTGGACGGACGGAAGATATTTCTTTCAGGCGGAGAATGAACTGAAGGGGAGTAAAATCCGGCTGATGAAGATGTTTGTAGGAGACACGCCGACAATTACAGAATATTTGTGCGATTGCGTTCCCGAGGGAGGAACGGTGGCTTTTGACGGACGGGTATTGTCTATGGGAGAGGGACAGGAATATGAGGAGGAATTGTCGAAAAAGAATATCCGTATTCATTATTCCGTTGACCTGATTGACCATATCTGGGAGGATCGTCCGCCTCTTTCGGACAAGCCGGCGTTTTTCCTGGAGGAAAAATATTCCGGCGAGAGTACTGCGTCAAAGCTTAAGCGTGTGCGTAAGGCCATGGAAGAGTATGGGGCCGATTCACACATTATTGCATCCCTGGACGATGTATGCTGGCTTTTGAATGTTCGTGGGGACGATATTGACTTCTTTCCGCTTCTGCTTTCTTATGCCATTGTGAATCGGGATACTGTGGAGCTGTATGTGGACGACTCTAAGCTTAATGAGCGTATCCGTGAGGAGTTTCAAAAGAATCAGGTGAGGATTCATCCCTATAACGGAATCTATGAGGACGTAAAGAAGATGGACGCTTCTCAGACTGTGCTCATCGACCCCATGAAGATGAATTATGCCCTCTATAAGAATATTCCCTGTAAGATTGTGGAAGCCGCCAATCCGACGATTCTTATGAAAGCCATGAAGAATGAGGTTGAGCTTGAGAATATCCGTAAAGCCCATATCAAGGACGGCGTGGCTGTCACGAAGTTCATGCATTTTATTAAGACCCGCTATGACAAGGAGAAGATTACTGAGCTTAGTTCTGCCGAGAGGCTTACGGAATTTCGTGCGGCTCAGGAGGGGTATATCCGGGACAGCTTTGAGCCTCTGTGCGCATTTGCGGACCATGCGGCCATGATGCACTATTCTCCGTCTGAGGAGACGGATGTGGAGTTGTCTTCCGGCGCCTTTTTCTTAAATGATACAGGCGGCGGCTATTATGAGGGGTCTACCGATATTACCAGAACTTTTATTCTTGGTTCGGTTGACGCTCAGATGAAGCGGTATTTTACAGCCGTCGTAAGGGCCATGATGCGCCTGTCAAGGGCACGTTTTCTCTATGGATGTTATGGTTATAATCTGGATGTGCTGGCGAGAGGCCCCATCTGGGATTTGGATTTGGATTACCAGTGCGGTACGGGACATGGCGTGGGCTATCTTGCCAATGTTCATGAGCCTCCGACAGGATTCCGCTGGTATGTGGTGCCGGGCAAGAACGAGCATCACCGGCTTGAGGAGGGCATGGTGATTACCGACGAGCCGGGGATTTATGAGGACGGGCAGTTCGGTATCCGTATTGAGAATGAGTTTGTGGTTAGAAAAGGTGTGAAGAATAAGTACGGACAGTTTATGTATTTCGAGACTATTACATTTGCTCCTATCGATTTAGACGGAATCGACCCGGAGGAGATGAGCCGGGACGAGAGAGAATGGCTGAATCATTACCATGAGCAGGTCTATGAGAAGATAGGACCGCATCTTACGGAGGAAGAAAGGGAGTGGCTTAAGGGGTATACAAGGCCTGTCTAATGAGTTGCGAAGGAGCATGCCTGTAAGACGGTGGACCTTATGAAAATGGAAAGTGAGGAAGTGAATGAAAAGATTAGGCAAAATATACCAGGTAATTTCCATTCTGGTCTATACTCTTCTCTTTGCCGCCATCTGGTTTCCCTGGATTGATTGCGACGGGAAGAGTTACTGCCTGCCAAGATATATTCGGATGGTAAAAGATGCAGGAGGCATTGTGAATATGACGGAAGGGGCGCCGGATATGGTGGCGTCCTATTATCTGTTTTTCCTGCCGCTGGCGGCGGCCGTATTCGCCGGTATTTATGCTGCAGGCCGGCTTATGGGAAAGCAGCTCAAATCGGCATATGGGGTGGTCCGCTGGTGTGAATTTATTTATACTGCGGCAGTGATAATATTCGCTCCCCTTGCGCCAATGACCTGGACCTACATTTTCCCGATTCTCTGTCTGGCGGAGTATGTGTTTGGACAGTATGTAGAACAGCGGGATGAGATTCTTATGGCGGCGCGTCTCAATAAAGAGCGTGAAAGATCTGAGAGGAACGAACGGAAAAGAAGATTATATTTCCCCGGAAGGTACAGCCGGGATTATTATAAAATGATTATAAAGAATGTCAGGTTTCATCTCAGAAACTATGTGATGCTGATACTTACCAGCTCTTTTTTGATGCTCTTTTTGTTTCTGGTCTTTTCCCTTCGCCATGCATTTATGGAGTATCATACTCTGGAGGCGGTCACAGGAGGACAGACTCAGAAAATCCTTCTAAACGCTGTGTGGATGGGGCTGATAATCAATGCGGTGCTCATGGGACTTTCCTTTTCCTATTATATCCGCAATAAGATGCGGGAAGAAAATATGCTGGTGGTTCTCGGTATCCGAAGCAAATCCCTGCGCTCTATCATGTTTATGGAATATGTGGGATGTCTTTTGTGTTCCGGGGTGATTGGCACGTTTGCCGGCAATGCAGCCTTCCATATGCTTGCCGGCGCTCTTGGCCACAGGTTCCCGCTCTCCGTAAAGGGGCTGCCCATTACCACCTATCTTGCTATGTGGGCGGTGTTTGCAGTGGCGGCTTTGATTGCGGCGGCGGTCAATTCCCATGTCTACGACCATATGCGCTGGTCTGCGTCAGGGCTTCTTGCGCCCAAGAAGAATCGCATACCCGGGGCGGTTGGATGGGTCTTGGGGGCGGTAGGGCTTGCCTGTATGGTATGGAGTCTTGGTCAGTTGGCAGGAAGGGGAGGCGGAGAGAGTGAGGACCGGCTGATAGACTTTCTGTTTGGCCTGATTTTGGTGCTGTTATGCGTACAGGCAGCGCAGATGAAAGGAATCCGGAAGAAAGAGGAGAAGTATTTTCGATATATATTTGAAAAGTTTCCTTTTCTTACCAGCTTTGGACAGAACATGAAGAAGATTTATCTGCTGACTGTGATTGCCTTTCTGGTGACGTATCCGCTTGCTTCGGTGTATGGGGGGAATGCGTCTGCTCAGGCTTTGGAGAATCAATACCCTTATGATTTTGTCTGTCGGGCAACATCTGAGGAGAGGGAGGATTTTAAAGTCTTAAAGGAGCAGTATTCTCTTGAGATAGAGCAATACCCTATGACAACTGTATTTTCGCTTATGCCGGAAAATATTTCGGTGCTCAACGCAATCAAGGATATCTTTGTGCTGGATTATAAGGCCGTCTCTAACGGACGGCAGGTTATGATTGAACCTCCAATTCAGATTGGTATCCCGGAGTCGGCATATCATAATCTCAAAAGGTCAGTTCATCAGGAAGAAGGGAAGGCGTGGAACCTTACGGGTGAGGAGATTGGGGTGGTCTATCAGGAGGATGTATCAGCGAAGGCACATCTTCTGGATTGGTCAGGAACGGAAGATACTCTGAACCTGCAGACCATGAGCCCAGAGCTTGAGTATTGGAGCTACAGTGCGTTTACAGAGAAAAAGGTTGCAGGGGAAGAAAGAGACATACTGACAGGAGTATGTAAGGAGGGGAAAGAGCAGAATCTGGTTGTATTCTCGGATGAGTTCTTTGAGGAAATCTATGAGAATGAGGAACTGTACCTGATTCGCTCGTCAGAAGAGGACTATGAGGCAGTAGAGGACTGGCTTTCCGACAGAGCAGGGGATGAAGGGCAGATAAGTTATTACGGCAGAAGGGCAATGATACAGGACAGAGAGGCAGAGCGGTACCTGAAAATGGTGGTATGGTTATTCATGCTGGTCATGGTGGGTATGAGCGGAATCTATCTCCTGTTTATCAAATTCTGCTTTGAAATGGACGAGATAGTGGCAAGATACCGTTTTCTGGACTGTATGGGTATGCATGAGGACAGACTGAAAAAAACGCTGCGGCAGGAGATGCTGCCTTTCTTTCTGATTCCCTTTCTGGCAGGCGGAGGCTTTGGGGCTCTGCTTACCGTATTGATGTTTCATGTAAGAATGTATACCAGTTCAGAGATTCTTCGGTACCTTTTGTATGTGCTGCCGGTTTGGGGCATTTATTGGCTGGTGCAGACGGCAGTATACCTGATATTAAAAAAGATTTTGCTGGATAAAATAGGAATCCAAGGGGGAAGGGGAACATGGCGGAGTTGATTAGAGCGGATAAGCTTGTGAAGAATTACTACAGAAACCAGGATAAGAAGAATCCAGACGCAAAGATTGAGGTGCTCAAAGGGTTGAATCTTACCATTGATTCAGGGGAATATGTCTCAATCATGGGAAGTTCGGGAGGCGGCAAGACAACTCTTCTTAAGATATTGGGAATGATGGAGCCTTTGACAGATGGAAAATTATATTTCAAAGGGCGGGATGCATCAGAGCTTTGGAAGGATGAATTGGCAGACATCCGCAGGAGAGAGATAGGGTTTGTGTTCCAGGATTTTTATTTGATGGACAGCCTCTCTGTGGGGGAGAATATCATGGTTCCTATGATACTTGACAAGGCGTCCCCAAAAGAGATGCGGGAAAAGATGCGCACTTTGGCAGAACGATTCGGGGTAAAGAAGTTAATTGAAAAATCGCCGCGGGAGCTGTCAGGAGGGGAGAAACAGAGGATTGCCATATGCAGGGCGTTGATTAACAATCCGGAAATCATTATGGCGGACGAGCCCACGGGAAATCTGGACGTTAAGTCCAGCAGGAGGCTTATGGAGACCTTTGATGATATTCATAAAGAGATGAAGAAGAATATTATCCTTGTGACCCACGACCCGAAGATTGCCAGGTGCAGCGATAAGATTTTCTTTATTGACGATGGCGTGATTGTAAAGATTCTCAAAAAGAAGGACGGAGATTCCGCTGTGTTCTATAAAGAGATACTTCATGAGATGGAGGAGATGGAAGGGGATTAATACTCAATTAAAAAATGGGGCTGTCTGCGAAAAGCGACAGTCCCATTATTCTTAATCTTCCTTTTCCAATGCGTCCAGCTTGCCGCTGCATGCCCACAGAATCAAACCGAAAACAATTACGATAGCGCCAACCAC
>CATLIP010000141.1 GCA_949957035.1 uncultured Lachnospiraceae bacterium | reverse complement strand
AAACTCTGTGCTTGAGGATATGATATTTCCCTGATATTTATATTTCCCCAGAAGAAGCTTCAAAAACGTAGTCTTACCACGTCCGTTGCGTCCCACAAACCCCAGTTTCCAATCTGTATCAATCCGAAAGGACACGTCCTGAAACACTTCCTCAAAACTGCCCTCATAGGAAAAACTCAAATTAACAACATCAATCATTGCCATATACGCGCACCTCCTGTTCATCCGTATCCGCCATTTCCCAATGCTCAATACTGCCGCCGTCAATGAGAAAATAGTATAGAATACGAAAAAAGCTGCAAGAAAGTCTCCTTACAGCCTCACGAAATACGCACAATGATCCACTCCAAGGGCGGCATTGCTTCTATCACTATTTCTAAAATGAAAGGATGTCCGACTTTCCTGCTATCAGCATAACAATAAGACTGTTATGCAGTAACAATCATAATTAGCAAGAAATCTTCTTCATCCTTTCATCTCCAATCTGTTTTCATTCTAAAAACAGGATAACACATGAAAATCTAAATATCAAGTATGAATTTAGTCAATCGTCCATTTCAGCAGATATTTCTTCAACTGTTCAAATAACTGCATGACGATTACCAATACGATTACCATAAATATGAAACCGACCCAAGTATTTGCAAAAATACCTAATTCAGCGTATTTCTTTACAAAATACCCCATACCTTCCCCGGCTCCGTACATCTCCGCATACACCAGCATAACAAAGGAACTTCTCAATGAATTGACGAATCCCGCCAATATGGACGGGCTGGCTGCCGGAAGAATTACCTTCACAAGCAGCTTAAGCCCGCCAAGTTCCAAAGTTGCCGCCTTATCCAGATACCGCTTATCAATGGTCATAATACCCGTAATCGTGGCAAACAATGTAGCCCACACGATATTATAGACAATCAGAAATACGGATGCCGTAAATAAATCCGGCGCTAAAAGCAAGACGAAAGGCGACAGGAGAATAGATGGTATCACAGAAAATGCATAAATAACCGGATGCAGAATCTCTCGAATCCTTTCATTCATTCCCATAATCGTACCGAGAAACAAAGCAATCAGCAGCGAAACGATAATGGATGGTATCAGCAGCTTGAAGGATGCCAGCATGTTTCCTAACATCATTCCCTTGCTGTCCTTAAAAGCCGTCCTGATTGCATCTGTGGACGGAAAAAGATAGGGATTCACCAACCCTTTTTCCGTCACAAAAATATATAAAAGTACCAATCCTAAAAAGATACAAAATGTAATCCAGTATTTTTTTATAAAGGCTTCTGCTTTGTACATCTTACTTATCATTTTCCTCATAGAATGCTTTCGCCTCTTCATAAAATTCAGGCGCTTCGTCTCCGTAGAGCTCGGTCGCTTCTGCCAGCGCCTCTTCATACAGAGCCGTATTCATATGGTCTTCAATGTCAATCTCTTTTGCCTTCTCGTCTAAGAAGCCCGTCTTATCCAGAATCTCCCATGCACGAATGACAGAATTTTTAAGCGGGTCCACGCTTACAAAGTAATGCTCGTCGTCTAACATATATGCCGCCACATATTCCTCCGTAGCTTCTATTTTTTTGGCATGTAACTTAACTGCCTCTTCCTTATTATCCTCATAGTAAGCCTGCGCGCGCAATAAAGCTCTGATAATTGCCTTTACTGTATTGGGATTGTCGTTCACCCATTTTGTCTGGGCCTCCATACGGCAGCAGGAATAGTTTTCCATAATCTCGCTCTGGTAGCTTACAATGTCTATCTCGCCGTTCTGCGCCATTTCCTGTACGGAAAGATTCTGGCCGGTTCCCATAAGCGCATACTCCACATCTCCGCGGGTTACGGCTGCCAATGCATCATTATAATCAGAATAAATCTCCCAATCTACAACCTCCAGCGGGTTATCATATCCAAGGTCCATAACCGCGCCTGTAAATGCAAAGTAGCTTGGATTAACGGCTACTTTTTTGCCGACAAATGATTCTATGCCCTTCCATTCCGCGCCCTTCTTGGCAACCACCGGCATACATCCTTCTACCATATGACCGCCAAAAATCGTTAAATCAACGCCTGAGGCAATCTGCTGGAGCGGATTGCTCGTACCGGAATTTGAAACAACGTCTACTTTTCCTGTGGCCAGAAGCGTCATGGCGTCTGCATTGGCATTGGCCTGAACATATTCTATGCTAATGCCCTCTTCCTCCAGATATCCCTTATCCTCTGCAATAGTAAGGAGTACATTACCGCTTGTTCCACAGTTCCATTTGACCACGCTCTGCTCCGGTGCATCCGCGTCTTCGCCTGCGTCGTCACCTTCTTGCGCATTGTCTTCTGTTTTTGTCTCTTCTTTTTCCTGACCGTTTTCTTCTCCTGCGCCGCCCCCGCATGCCGCCAGGCTAAATGTCATGGCTGCAGCCAAAAGCATTGCAAAAATCCTTCTCTTCATAGTTTCTCCTTTCTTTAACAAACCTCTTTTGTTCTCTTTCTATATATAGCAGGATTCCATTCCCTGTCTATACCGACTGCCCTGCATGGCTTGCCACATCCATATTAATCTGGCGAATCAGCTCTGTACGCATCTTTAAAACTTCTGCATCTTCAAATTGTGTTGCCCTTGTGGGCCGTTTCTCCTCAGGAATCAGACAATCATAGATTATATTGCTGGGCGACTGCCCCAATACAAGAATACGGTTCGCAAGCAGCATGGCCTCATCCACGTCGTGAGTTACAAAAAAGACCGTCTTCTTCGGCTCACCCTGCGCCCATAACTCAAGCACTAAATCCTGAAGCCTTGTCCGCGTCACCGCATCCAACGCTCCAAACGGCTCGTCCATCAATAGAATCGGCGGGTCTATACTGAAAGACTGGGCAATGGCGCAACGCTGCTTCATACCTCCCGATAACTCTTTCGGAAGTTTCCCAAAGACAGTCTCTTCCAGCCCCACTCTTTTCAGCATATCGACTGTTATTGTCTTAAGCTCCTGCTTTTTCTTCTCCGGGAAACGCTGTTTTAGCGCCAGTATAATATTTTCCCCTGCCGTCATCCATGGAAACAGTCCATAATCCTGAAAAACAACCCCCCGTCTCAGACTCGCTCCCTGTATCTTCTCCCCGTCAATCAACAATTCACCGGTTGTGGGGCTTTCAAGGCCTGCAATCAGACGAAGCAGCGTACTCTTCCCGCATCCGGACTGTCCCAGAACACAGACAAATTCGCCTGCCTGAATCTCTGTATTAATATCCTTCAGAATAACCTTCCCGCCCTCTTCGTAAGAAAAAGACATATCTCTAATGACAATATTCCCCATATTCCTAAAGCCCCCAATCTATATACATTCTCAAGTATAAAGCGTTCCCTGCCTGTATGTCTAATCATTAATTTTTATAATTATATATGTCTTATCAACTATTTCTATAAAACATCCTTGAAACAAAGGTTTCTTTACGACAAAAAAACCGCTGCACGCCTTCATCAGGCATACAACGGTTTTATTCTTTTATGATTCTGCTACGTTACCCTTTTTCTGTCTATAGCTTAACTCTCTTGGCGTATACAGATGTCTCGGGATACCGTCAACCATTACAGGCGATACATCACCCTGAATCAACGGTCTTACATAGGAAATAAACTCACTTGTAACATATGTTCCTTCCTCATTAACCCACTCTCTCGGAACAAGCTTCTCATCGTTCGCAATCTTATGAACATCCTTCACTTCTGTTCCGCACTGGTACGGATCGTCGGATAATCTCTGCAATACTACCATCTTACCGGTATCGCCCTCGTCGGCCGCCTTCACAGCAGCGCCGCCTACCTGGTATGCTTCGAGAATATCTACACGGGATGCTGCATGTGATGCAGAACGCTGCAGCGTACTAAGCTCAATCGCGCGTGTCTTACATCCCATCTCGCCTGCGATATAGCTTGCAAGATAAGACGCCGTTCCGGATAACTGCTTATGTCCAAATGCATCAACAAAATCAATGTTATTGCCAAGCTCACATACATAAGTTCCGTCTGCGGTACGGATTCCTTCTGATACGGCAACCACGATAGACGTCTTCTTCTCTAACAGTTCTCTTACTCTGTCGCCAAACGCCCGCAAATCGAAAGTAGTCTCCGGCAGATAAATCAGATCCGGTCCTTCACAGTCCTCACCCTCGGACAATGCCGCGGAACCTGTAAGCCATCCTGCGTTACGTCCCATAATCTCTACAATCGTAACAATTCCGTTCTCTGTCTCTAAGCAGAAACTGTCACGGATAATCTCCTTCATAGAAGTACCGATGTACTTTGCGGCGCTTCCATATCCGGGCGTATGGTCGGTCAGCGCAAGGTCATTATCAATGGTCTTCGGGCATCCGATGAATCTGGTTGAAAATCCTGTGATAATCGCATAATCAGACAGCTTCTTGATTGTATCCATGGAGTCGTTCCCGCCGATATAGATAAATGCTTCAATATCCAGCTTCTCCAGAATCTCAAAAATCTTATCATAAACCTCACGGTTCTCATGAATCTCCGGGAGCTTATAACGGCATGAACCCAAAAATGCTGCCGGCGTTCTCTTAAGCAGCTCTACATCCAATTCAGTCTTAATATGGTCTGCCAAATCAATATAATTCTCTTCCAATAATCCCTGTACGCCGTGAAGCATTCCATATACCTTCTGCGCCCCACGATCCTTGGCTGTACGGTAAACTCCTGCCAGACTTGAGTTAATCGCCGCTGTCGGTCCTCCTGACTGTCCTACAATAACATTTCTCTTCATAGTCCATATTCCTTTCTTTCTTATAAATTGCTCACGATATTACTATAGTAATATATTTCACCGCAAATGTCTACAAAAAATCTCATGATCTCTCTATGATCTCTCTATGAGTTGTCCGCTTCCTCTTTAACTGCATTCTGGGCAAATATATACCCTTTCATGCACCCGTTGCCTGTGACGTCGATTACCTCTCCGTCCTCAACCTCCGCCTCCATGCGGCAGTTATTGCGGCATACTTCACACATAATCACTCTCTTTTCCATCTTCAGATTCCTCCATTAGACATCCGGCAGGTGTTGGCACAACCCATGTCTTAAAACGGCCCCATATTGATAAGTGTGTCAATCACCGGTATATTTTTAAAAAATCCCTGCAGCAAAACTGCAAGGACTTTAACGTGGGCGAGAGGATTCGAACCCCCGACCTTCTGGTCCGTAGCCAGACGCTCTATCCAGCTGAGCTACGCCCACATGGTTATAAACTTGTTTTACAACGAAATTTATTATAGCCCAATCGGGGGATTATGTCAATATGAAATTTTAAAATTCCCTCAAAATTTTTATTCCAACTTCTTCTCAAAATGCTGGTAATCGATAGGGTCTGTCCAGTCTCCTCCCCAAGTAAATCCATACTTTGTGAAAATCTGATAACAGACATCCTCATGCCCAATCATATGGGGCGCGCCGTTTGCCCTGTCAATATACATCTCCATATCCTTGTAGACCTCTTTAAAGCTTCCGTCTGCATTGTACGCTACATATGGATTCTGAAGAGGATTGATATCGATTGCATATCCCAAAGCATGATTGGACAACTCCTCCGTCCCCGCAATGGTTCTATAGTTAAATGCCGACGTATTATTATTTTCAATGGAATTTTTATCAGAAGTGCTGCCGTCCTCCATCCAGTAATTCTCAATCAAAAACATTGATGCAATCTCATACTCCTGCTCAAACAATTCCCGGAAAATATTTCTTACATCCTCCGCAATATTGACATTCACGATTAACTCTCCAACCTGAATCTCATGGTTAAAGTTGTAGTGAAGAACCTTAACATACCGCAGCTGCTCTCGAGTGATGTTCTCATTATCCACAAAAGACTTTCCATACATATATTGGAAAATACCGTCGTTAATCTCATCTGCTGTGAAATATGCGTCAAGCATCCCCGTATCTATCTGCGCCTTGTCAACTATGGCGCCAACCCCCAGAGTTTGAATGTCCTGCATGGCAGCCGGGGCGTCTAACGACCCTTCCCCATCGGAAGTCTGCTCTGTGTCGGGTGTTTTTTTGCCCTTATCTGAATCGTCTTCCTTCGTATCTTTCATTTTGAAAAAAATCACGGCTGCAAGTATAATGATTAATATTATAAGTACAATCACCATAATACGTGTAATGATGCGTAACCTCTTTTCCACCCTTTCTCGCCTCCTTATCATCCTTTTAAAATCCTGTATACATCCCAGGCAGATCAAACAGCGATATCTGGATATCCCTGCCCGACGTAACCGCCCGCTCCTTGATCACTTCATCGCCCCGCACATGCCCCACAAGGAGCGGGGAATCCGGGTCGTGCTGCTCATACTTGTTCCGGGCATTCTCCTGGCTTCCCGTGGCATAGCAATACTTACACCCATGGATGCAGGTGTGGTATATCCCAATATCCACGCTCTCCACACACCGGCACTCCTTACGCTGCCCGCCATCC
>CATLIP010000140.1 GCA_949957035.1 uncultured Lachnospiraceae bacterium | reverse complement strand
GCAGGGATTGTGGCGGCGATTGCCGCTGCGAGAAACGACAGGCAGGCAGAGGTTTTTATTCTGGAACAAAATGAACGGATTGGCAGGAAGATTCTTGCAACAGGGAATGGCCGGTGTAATCTGACGAACCGTCAGGCTGTGAGTTCTTGTGTAGAATCCTGCTACCGTGGTGAAGATATAGGGTTTGCGAAAAGTGTGCTTGCGCAGTTTGGATATGAAGATACGCTTCGTTTTTTTTCGTCTCTGGGGCTTGTGGCGCGGATGAGGGGGGATTATGCATACCCTCGTTCCGAACAGGCCTCGGCTGTGCTTGAGGTTCTGGAGCTGGAATTAAAACGCCTTGGTGTCAAGATTTACTGTAGAGTGAAAGTAGAGTCTGTTGTGAAGGAACAGACTCGATTCTGTATCAGGGTTACGGAGAGTTTTCAGGATGGGAAACAAGGCGCTTTGATTCCCGAGGCAAGAGGGCATGGGCAAAGGAACGAAAAAATGATGAAGCACACGTTCCGGGCAGACCGGGTGATTCTTGCCTGCGGAGGGATGGCTGCTCCTGTTTTTGGCTCGGATGGAAACGGGTTTCGTCTCGCAAAGTCTCTTGGACATAGTGTGGCTTCCGTCGTTCCGTCGTTGGTGCAGCTTAGGGTGAAGAACCATCCCTTTGGAAAAGCGTCAGGAGTGCGTACGGAGGCCGCAGTGACGGCGCTGGTTGACGGGGAAGCGGTCTTTTCGGATTGTGGTGAGGTACAGATTACCGCTTATGGTATTTCCGGGATTCCGGTCTTTCAAATCAGCCGCTTTCTTGCCATGGGGCTTTTGGAGAAGAAGCGCTCGGAGGTTTTGTTAGATTTTCTGCCGGAATATTCCAAGGAGGAAGTGTTTGGATTGCTCGTGAAGCTTGCCGGGAATCGTAAGAATCTTACGGCGGAGGAATGGCTTGCGGGGATATTTAACCGGAAATTAATTCCTCGGATATTGGAGCAGGCAAAAGTGCGGATGCAGACGCAGGTGTCGGATTTGGATGAACGGAAGATTCGGGAGGTTGCAAAGAAATGCAAGGGAATCGTGCTGTCGGTTCAGGATACCAATGGATTTGAAAATGCGCAGGTCAGCGCTGGAGGCGTCCGGACAAGAGAGATAAGCCCCCAGACGATGGAATCTTTGTGCGTAGATGGACTGTACCTTGTAGGGGAATTGTTGGATGTGGACGGCATCTGCGGAGGGTTCAACCTTCAATGGGCCTGGGCTACCGGATATCTTGCGGGGAAGGCGGCTGTGTTGTAGAAGGGAATATTTTTTGTGGTTCGGAGGGAAGGAATATGCTGGAAACCAAGGATTTAATTCTTAATAAGGCAAAATTTTCTGACTGGAAGGATATGTATGCCAATGTCTGGCGGCATCCGGAAACTGCGCGGTATATGATGTGGAGCATAACCACAAGTGAAAGCGACGCCAAAGAAAGAATCAGGAAAACGATTGAATTTCAGAAGAGCCATGATACCTATCTGGTCTATGAAAAGGAGGGCGGCACATCTATTGGCTTTGCAGGTGTGGAAAAGGTGGAGCCTTTTGTTTATCAGGAAGCCGGGATCTGTCTGGGACCGGATTATGTAGGAAAGGGTTTTGGGACGCAGATTTTGGCCTGTCTGATGCAATATTGTAAGGAAATGTTTGACGCAAAGGAATTTATTTATTCATCCAGAGATGAAAATCTGGCGTCTAGGAAACTGGCAGAATCCTTTGGGTTTACGGTTTTTTCTGTCATTCCTGAAACGGACTGCAAGGACGGGCATCCATACCATATGCTGAGGTATCGCCGGGAACTTTAGAGGTGAAACTTTTAAGTCTGCTGCAAAGGAGGTTTTCAGATGAACGGGCAGGGTGCAGAAACTCGGAAATATTATATAGACAATCTGCGGAATTATACGATTCTGCTGCTATTTCCGGTTCATACGTTTATGATCTGGAATGATTTCGGTTCGCGTTTTTATATCTGGCAGGGGGAGAACCGGATCTTGAGTACCTGTATCGTGGCAGTGAATCCTTGGTTCATGCCGCTTCTGTTTGTCTTAGCGGGCATGAGCGCGCGGTTCGCGTTGGAGAGAAGGTCTTTCAGGGAGTTTGTGGTACAGCGCATCCGTAAATTGCTGATTCCCTTTATCTGTGGGATGCTTCTGCTTGTGCCCTTCCAGAGTTTGTTTGCAAGAAAATTTTTTTACCATTATACCGGGAGCTTGTGGGAGCATTGGGTTTACTTTTTTACCCATGTTACGGATCTGAGCGGATATGATGGTGGGTTCACACCGGGGCATCTGTGGTTTGTATTGTTTCTGTTTTTGATTTCCTTGTTTGCTGTAGTGTTGTTTAGGTTTATCCCCTATGAAAGGGCGGCTTTGCGGGTAGAGAAGATGCCGGTCTTAGGCGTGGTGTTTTTATTTATTCCGGTATGGCTAATGTACTATCTGGGCAATTTCGGCGGGTTCAGTATCGGTAAGGATTTGGCTTTATTTTTGGCGGGATATTATGTGCTGGGTAATGATGTGGTGATTGGTAAGCTGGAACATAATTGGAAATGGCTGGCAGGCCTATGGGGGATTGTGACGGTGGTTTCTGTGGGGCTTTATTATCGGTTTTCCTATTATGGCGATCTGTGGGTCAATTTTATTGGATGGATCTCGATTTTGGCGCTGCTTGTGATGGGAACGAGATATTTGGACGAGAAGACAAGGGTTACAGAATATTTGAATCATGCTTCTTACCCTATTTATCTTTTGCATCAGTCGATTTTGGTTGCTTTGGCGTATGAGGTCTTGGGTTTTTGTGATATACTTTGGTTACAGGTGGTCTGTATCGGAGCCGGCAGTTTTTTGCTGACCCTGTTGGCGTATCATTTGATCAAAAGGATTCCCGGCCTTCGGATTATGGTGGGGATATGGGGATGATTTGTAGGAGGTCTGTATGGTTTGTTCTGAGATACGTAACAGTAAGGAAATCATTCTTTACCATGGTTCTAAGTCTGGAATTGCAGGTGCGATTTCACCTGTAAGCCGTTCACATTGTGATTTTGGAAAAGGATTCTATATGGGGACAGACCGCAGTCAATCGCTGACACTTATCTGTAATTATCCGGATGCCAGGATTTATACGCTGCGTGTTGATTTGTCGCATCTTATGGTTCTTGATATGGAAACGGGAATCGATTGGGCGTTACTGATTGCATATCATCGTGGTAAGATGGAGGCTTATAAAGGTAATGAAATTTACAAAAGATATGCGGGTCTGTGCAATGGCTGTGATTTGGTCATTGGTCCTATTGCGAATGACAGGATGTTTGTGGTGCTTGACCGTTTTTTTAATGGGGAGATTACGGATTTTGCTCTTATCCAGAGCCTTTCTGCCCTTAAACTTGGAAAACAGTATGTTGCTTTGACAGATAAGGCATGTGGCAAAATACAAATTGTGGATGAAAATATGCTTTCTGAATACGACCGGGAAGAATTGAAAAGAATCGGCGAGAAAAATCGTTCCAACGGTATTGCCATGGCAAATGATATTTGCCGTAAATATCGACGGAAGGGCAGGTTTTTTGATGAAATATTAGAGGGAGGGGATTCAGATGCAAAATCTTACTCTTGAGAAACGCCAGCTTTGTGATATTCAAGGGCGTTTATTTGAACTTGCATTGAGAAACGGATATGATTGTCCGGCGTTCCTTTCTTCATTTATGAACAGCCGGGCAGCGGCAGCTCTCGACGATACTTATGACCGGCTGCAATGGGCGGGTGAAGAGTATATTCTGGAAGAGCTTAATGAGGAAACAGGCGGTCTGAAAAAAGCCGGCATCGTTTATTCGGTTGAAGTGATGTATTGGTCGGGATATCTTTATCGGTACTGGCATTATTATACCAATGAGAGCAGCCGGGAAATCTATCATATTGCGGATGCTGATATGATGAACAGTTGTTGGCTTGGATTCCATACGTTGGATGTGGAGATGGCGGTTGATAATTTGCGGGAGATTTTTAGGCAAAAGGGGATAAAGGCAGTTCTGTAGGAGGTTTTTCAAATGGGAAGGACGATAGGTATTGGACATCAGAATTTTGAGGATATTCGGATAAAGAATAATTTTTATGTGGATAAAACTCATTTTATAAAAGAATGGTGGGAGGCCGATGATGCTGTGACGTTGATTGCCCGTCCCAGAAGATTTGGAAAGACACTGAATATGAGTATGTTAGAGCAGTTTTTCTCGGTCAAATATGCGGGAAGGCAGGATTTGTTTGAAGGGCTTTTTATCTGGGAAGACGAGAATTATCATTATCTGCAAGGTACATATCCGGTCATTAGTCTGTCTTTTGCCAATGTGAAAGCGAGAAATTATAAAGGAACGAAGCGGTCCGTGAACCGGATTATAGAGGATATCTATAATAAGAATATATTTTTGCTTGACGGAGAGCTTTTGACGGAAAATGAGAAATTATATTTTCGGAGCGTCAAAAGCGACATGGAAGAGGAGACGGCGGCATGGGCGCTCCACAAGATGTGCGATTTCCTGTCTCGGTATTATGGAAAAAAGGTGATTATCCTGTTGGATGAATATGACACGCCGATGCAGGAGGCGTATGTGAATGGTTATTGGGAAGAAATTACAGACTTTATCAGAAGCCTGTTCAATTCTACTTTTAAGACAAATCCGTTTCTGGAACGGGCGGTAATGACTGGGATTACAAGAGCGAGACTGACGATGGGGTTATCCTGGAATTTAAGGTATTTCAGCCTAAGAAAGAAAAAGAGCTTGCGGATACGGTAAAGGCTGCCCTGAGGCAGATTGAGGAGAAAAATTATGAGGCGGTTTTGGAGGCAAAAGGGATTGCGAAGGGACGTATCCGTAAATATGGATTTGCATTTTGCGAAAATGAAGTTCTGATCGGAGGTATTTGACAGTAAAGAGCGAAAAGAAGGATTGGGCATGATTACGAACGAAGCTGTTAATCAGGCGATTGATTATATTTTAAAACATATTGAAGAAGAGATTACCCTTGGAGATGTGGCGGGGCATTGCCATTTCTCCAAGTTTTATTTCAGCCGTCTTTTTAAGGAGCAGACGGGGGAGAGTGTTTACGGGTTTATTAAGAGGGTGAAGCTTGAGCAGAGCGCGTTTCGGCTCAAGACGGAGCAGGGGCGCCAGATTACGGAGATTGGCGCGGATTATGGGTATAGCCCGTCCAATTTTAGCTCTGCATTCCGTCTGCATTACCGCATGGCTCCTGTGGATTTCCGCAGACAGAGCTATGCTTCTTCGATGGCGCATCCCTTCTTTCACCATGAAAACTGGCAGGTGGAAAGTTTTGAAGCTTGCGGCCGCAAGATTACCATAGAAACTGTCCCGGATTACGATGTAATCTATGAGAGACGTTTCGGGAGTTATGAGAACCTGTGCAGGGATTGGGATGGATTTATCGAAAAATACCGGGAGTTTATTACAGAGGAAACTCTTCTTATAGAGCGGACCTATGACGACCCGGCCGTGACGGGCGCCGGACACTGTCTGTATGATATCTGTATGAGTGTCGGTGAAAATTGTCCGCTTACGAATAGAGCGCAAATACAGGGCGGAAAATGTATTGTATATCATTTCAAGGGGCATGCCAAACATATTTATGCGGCGTACCAGACCATATTTCTGGTGTGGCTGCCGAGAGTCTCTTATGAATTGGATGCAACGAAAAGCCTGTTTGATATTTATCATGAGGTAGACAGTGAGACGTTGTATATGGAGCTGGATATCTGTGTGCCTGTGAAATAAATGCCATCTGGAGAGGGCAAGAATTCAGAAGTATATATTTTAGTTCCTTCTTATAATGAATGGGTATTACATGATTGAAGGAGGAATTTTTATGAATTTGGAGCAGATGAAACAGGATACGGCAAGGATGATTTGGCAGTTTTCGATACCATCAATCATTTCCATGATTCTCACTTCGATGGTTACGGTTGCAGACGGGTTCTTCATCGGCAACTATGTGGGAAAGGAAGGGATTGCGGCGGTTAATCTGGGGCTTCCGATCATCTATCTGTACCTTGGCGTAGGTCTAATGGTTTCCATCGGAGGTGTTTCGATTGCCGGGATGTCTCTGGGCGCTGGGAACAGGGATGAGGGTAATCAGGTGTTCCGGCAGACCATTGTGACTACGTTGGTGTTTTCGGCATTGCTTGGCTGTGTCATGGGATTCTGTTTTGAACCCATGCTTTCCGTTCTTTGCGCAGAAGGGCGAGTCGCCGGGTATTTTCGGGATTATTATGGGATTATGCTTCTAGAGCTGCCGGTGATGGTGGTCAATTCTTCGTTTGGGATGTTTATCCGCGGGGAAGGGCATCCCCAGTATTATATGAAAATCAGTATCATAGATGTACTGCTGAATATCTTTTTGGATTACGTATTTGCCGACTGGTTTTGTATGGGTGTCGCAGGAGTTGCGGCAGCTTCCCTTTTGGCGGCGTTGGCTTCT
>CATLIP010000139.1 GCA_949957035.1 uncultured Lachnospiraceae bacterium | reverse complement strand
CTGTTTCCGGCGGGTTATGCGTCAAAGCATTAATGATAAGGTTATTCACCGCACGACGGAACAAGTCGATGTCAAGGCAGGCCTCGCATTCCTGTATATTGCTTTCAAATCCAATCCTACGGTTTGCAAAAGCCGGGTCATTTACAATATCAATGACTAGCTCTTTTAAGAAACGGACAAGGCGTACCGTCTGTGGATGATATGGAACTGCACCTGAATCCAACTGATAGGTCAGCTTCAGATCATTTATCATTTTCTCTGTGTGATTCGCGCTTTTTAAGATAATCCCGCCGTATTCCTGTACAGCTTCCTTATCAGGGGCAGGATTCCCCATAAGCAGCTCCGCATAGCCTTTAATGGGTGAAAGCGGCGTTTTCAGATCATGGGTAATATTTGCAATCCATTCTCTGCGGAGCCGTTCCGTATCCTCCTGGACCTTATCACTCTTGCGAATCTCTGTATCCATCTGATTGAGCGCCCCGTAGACTTCGCCAAACACTCCTTTTTCGCTCAGCGGAGCATAGGAACGCACAGAAATATCCCCGATACCTTTTACAATCCAGCCAAGATGCCTGGTAAGCCAGAAGCCATAACAAACCATGAACAGAAGAACCAAGCACATGATAAAGGAGATTCCCACGAGGAATAAAAGCGAAAGCCGTCCGACATGCTCCCCGTTGTAATAAAGCATATGTTTTCCTATGGCATAAGGAAACCCGATCAAATAACTCCATGTTCCTTCAGGACTTTCATAACTGCTCACAAAAACCGTATACCCCTGCTCATAAGCGCCCCCAGAAAGTGAAATCAGTTCAGACGCAGAGTATCTTGCCGGGTAATTCAAAGGCTTGTTGTGGCAGAAAACTTCCTGCCCTGTTTCATCAATGACTTGAAGCCACAGCCCGTATTCATCCAACCGCTCAAGCCCCATTTCTTCTATCTTGATCTCGCCGTTATCGTTCCCCATCCATATGGAAAAATTATCCGTAAACCAATTATTTGGCCATGAAGCAAGACTTAATCCCTCCGGCTCAGTGATTCCGAAAATATAATAAAACATCCCGATTGCGGCAGAGGCAGCGATAAAAAGCAATACTGCCACGAAAATGAAGATTCGTAAAAATGGATTTCGTCTCTTTTTATTTTTCATATGGATTTACCAACTTATAGCCTAAGCCTTTCATTGTGATAATATATCTGGGCGCCGCAGGGTTTTCCTCTAATTTTTCACGAAGATGGCGGATATGCACCATCATCGTATTGTCGCACCCGAAACTGTCCTCGCCCCAAATCGTCTCATACAAGCGCTCCCGGCTGATCACCCGCCCTAAATTCTCCGCCAGATACCGCAAAATCTCAAATTCCCGTGCGGTCAGCCCGATCTCCCTGTCATTCTTCCTTACCCTGCAGCCGTCAGTGTCTATCATCAGTTCGCCGATCTTAACAGAAAAATCCCGGATTGGAGTTTGTCTGTATTCTGCACGGCGTAACTGTGCTTTTACCCTGTATGCGATTTCTTTCGGGCTGAACGGCTTTGTAACGTAATCGTCACCTCCGACAGCCAGTCCAAGTATTTTATCCAGTTCATCATTTTTTGAAGAAAGAAACAAAACAGGGCAATGGGAAAACTCCCGGATCTGTTTGCACACTTCATACCCGTCTATATCCGGCAGCATGACATCTAAAACCATTACGTCCGGCTGTATTTCCCTGCATGTAGCTACAGCAGAAATCCCATTGTCCATTTTCGTGATATTGTAAAATCCCTCTATGTTTAAGGCTTTCTCAAGTAAATCCAATATATCCGGCTCATCATCAACAAGCATAATCTTATACTGATTCATTTAACAACATCCTCCCACAGCATTATATTGTCCCAGTTTCATCATCTCCTCTTCTTTGTACATAATAATATTACTATGTTCATCTTGCAATACCCAATGCCAAAAGATGCGGCAGTTTGTTCCCATACTGCCACATCTTTTTTCTCCGTCTGATTCTTCGTATTCTTTTACCCTTTTCCGCTCTGTGCCTCTCGCCATTTCCTCTATCGATATATTCTAAAACTCCTTCTCTTCCCGTTCTTATCCTGACATTGTTCTCATTTGCCATCTGCTGTCGTTACATTGGCGACTTTTATCTCTGTACCTAACTGCGCCCCAAACTTCTCCCGGCTCTTTATCTTCCTTCGTATATCAAGGAAATACACTCTTATATTTCCTAAATACAGAATATCAGAAAACAGACTCTTTTGCATCCAGTTACAAACTGATTGACACATTTATGCTGCCTGTTTCATTAGCTTCCAATACTGTAACACTGTCTCTTGATGATACCCACCGGACAAAGCCCGAAGCTCACACATATCGCCTGATTCCGCCTGGTCCGAAGCAACCACTAACGTATCCATGGAAACTCTTAGAAGCCGCGACAGTGCGTACAGGTTATCTACAGTGGGCAAATTTTTCCCCCGAAACCAATCATACACCGACTGCAGGGCTGAAAATCCCATATATTCCTGTATGTCTTTGGGACGGATTCCCTGTCTTTCACACACCTCTTTGATTTTATTTCCTGTCTTTTTCGTATTAATTACCGGATACTCCATAATTTTCCCTCCCTGCTGATTTCTTAAATAATCTGTTTTCATTATGGCATAACCTCTCAAATTCTTACCTTTTTCTATTCCCCATCTCCCAACAGGGCATACCGCAACACATAATATGCAGGTCAGATGTACATACTTTAATAAGGTATCATAATAATAATTTGTATCATTTTTACAACCGATTTTAAAGATTTAGACCTGTAAAATCTATACTAGTTTAAAAACTGAGACAAAATTATAAAAATACTTTAAGAAAAGAGGACAAAAAGATGCCAAAACCAAGAACACCGGACGGTGAGAAAAACCTAATCAGCAAACGGCTGATTGAACTGAGAAAAAATCACGGCTATTCTCAACGGGACTTAGCCTTCCAGCTTCAATTAAAAGGGTATGACATTGACAAAAATGTGATAACACGAATTGAAACAAACCAGAGATATGTAACAGACATGGAGATAAAGGCTTTTTCAGAAGTCTTCAGTGTCTCCTATGATTATCTGATCGATGGAAATGTATAGAAGCCCGCACGATACTGCTTCGTGTATCAGGCCAGTGCCTGCGAAAATAACACTGACTTATGAGTGATTTCGCAGGCATATACTTGAATCCCAAGCTTTCATTACAACTTAACCTTCACTACATCTACATCCAAATCCCATAGAAATTTATCCAAATCTTTAAAAGACAGGAAAACCGTCGCGGTATTCTCAAGGGGATGGATTCCAAGGCTCTTACATCTGCTCAAATCCTTATCAATAAAAAACTCCACTGCATGGTCCGTATCGTTCATTAACCCAAAGGGAGATACGCTGCCCTGCTTAAGCCCTAGATATTTCTCCAGCCTGTCTTCAGAAGCAAAACTTAAGTTTCCTCCTCCAAGCTGTCTGCCAAGAGCTTTCAAATCCACCTTCTTACTCTCCTCACAAGTCACCAGAAAATGTCTCTTTCCCTTCGAATCCCGCAGAAAAAGATTCTTGCACAGAGTTCCCTTCTCCGGCAGTCCAAGTCTGTCCATATCCTCCATGGTATGTACCGGCTCATGCTCCACAACCTCATATTTAATCTTCAACTTGTCTAATGCGTCATACACACGCTGCTTCTGGTCTTCCATCTTGCTAATAGCTCCTTTCTGTTACGAATAATGGACTACGATACACGCAGTCACCATTCCATTGCCCGTATTCTTGTATACATAATCGTCAAATGCATTATATGCGGCAGAATCCCCTGCTCTCAGCACATACTCTCTGTCCTCAAAGATAAGCGTCAGTTCGCCGGAATACACCGTAATAAACTCCCTGGTCCCATGCATCTGCAGATGCCCCCGCATGGTGCCTCCTTCGTCGAACTCCAGATCAAATATCTCAAAATCCTGACCCTCCCGGAATTCAAAAATGGGAAACAGCCTGTACCTTCCCTTGTCGCCCACAAGCGGCGTCACCTCCGCCTTTCCCGTCTGTGAAAATGGTTTTGGCTTGTCGGCGGTAAATGCCGTCACAGGAACCTTGAGCCCAAGAGACAGCTTATAGACCGTTGATATCGTAGGATTGACCTCTCCCCGCTCCAACTGACTCAGCATACTCTTACTAATGGATGTCAGGACCGACACCTGCTCTAGGCTTAACTCTTTACGCTTTCTGATTTCTTTCAGATTACCTGCAATGATTTGATTTAAGTGTTCCACAAAGGATTCCTCCTTAAAAATTCCTGTATATAGAACTTTTTTCTATTATATTGCATGGCATACAAATTGTAAAGATATAATCTACAAAAACTACCCTCCTTCAAAGCAACTTACCACAGCCTCCTCATACCTGTCCGTCCTCTCGGCCTTCTTAATCCGTTTCAACTGCTTCTCACATCCCGGAAAAGACTGCCCCAGATAGCACCAAACCTCTTTCATCTTGAACAGCACGTTCTTATCCCCCATATTAAGGCTTCGGTATTCTTCATATAATCGGTCATGGAACCTGCGAAGCTGTTCCCGGCTCGTTTTCCCCCGTCCCTGAATCTCGCCCAGAAGCCCGGGATTTGCAATGATTCCCCTCCCGACCATGCAAGCCGTCACTTCCGGAAACCGTTCTTCTATCGCCGCCGCATCCGCTCTCGTGCAAATATCCCCATTGTAGCACAAAGGGCAGACGTTTGCCTTCGCCGCCTCCCCGAATACCTCCAGATTCGGTTTATTCTTATAAAAATCCTTCTGAACCCTTGGATGGATAATCAGCTCCTTTAGAGGATATCGGTTATAAATGCCAAGCAGCCTGTGAAATTCTTCTGGGTCATCCCTCCCGATTCTGGTTTTAACGGATATCTGCGCTTTCGTCCCGGAAAAAATTTCATCCAGAAAACGTTCGAGCTCCTCAGGATTCGCCAGAAATCCCGAACCACGCCCTTTTGACACCACTGTTTTCGACGGGCATCCCAGATTCAGGTTAATCTCATTATAACCGTAATCAGCAAGTTTTTCTTCTGTTCGCAAGAAATCCTTGGCCTTGTTCGTCAATATCTGCGGAACGAGACGCATCCCAAGATTATGCTCCGGCAAAATCTCAGCCTTCTCCTTTGCCGAGAACCCCTTCTTTGAATGGGGTGATAAAAACGGAGTGAAATATTTATCCATAGGCGTAAAACATTCGTGATATACCATCCGATATATCCGTGTCGTAATCCCCTCCAAGGGGGCAAGATAATACTGCATTTTAATCCTTCCTCCACAAAACTGAATCAATTATATTGGGAGTTACAGGAAATGTCAATACAGAAATTACATCAACCAAAATTCCTCGTCAATAACCCTTCATCCAACAATAAATCTTCTACCGTCTCAATCCCCAGCTCCTTCAGCACCTTTCGCACATAAGGGTTCTCTAATGGCGTTCGGTACCTCGCATTGTCGCCGTATGCGTCCACATGCTTAGCGCCCTCTTTTGCGCCAAGAACCGCCTTGGGACCGCCCACACATCCTCCTACACATCCCATGCCCTCGAAGAAATTCGCGTCTGTTCTGCCTTCTTTGATTCTACGTATCATCTCCATACATGCCTTCGGACCGTCCGCCTGCTCAGACAGGACATGGATCCCCCGGTCGGGACAGAGCTGTTCGACCATCTCCGCCACAGCCTGGCTCACCCCTCCCGTCCGAGCATAAAGCCTCCCCGCCTTAGAAGCATGTTCCTTCCTGGCATCATGAAGCTCCTCCGGCCGGATATCCGCCGCATTAAAGATATCCTGTACCTCCTGAAAAGTAAGCACATAATCCACCGCATCCGCAATATCCTCCTCTCTCGCCTCCTGCTTCTTGGCAAGGCAAGGACCTGCAAATACGGTAAGCGCATCCGGATGAATCCTCTTGATCATACGCCCACATGCAATCATCGGAGACACGGCTCCCGGAACATGGGGCATTAACTCATGATAAATCTTCCGAATCATAGCTATCCAGACCGGGCAGCAACAGCTTGTCAACTGATAATCTCCTGTCTTTTGGACATGTCTGTCAAATTCCAGAGCCTCCTTGAGTGTAAGGATGTCCGCAAACAGTGCAACCTCCACCATTCCTGTAAACCCTAAAGCCTTAAAAGCGCTGCGAAGCTTTCCCGGCGTGATCGTCTCGCCAAACTGCCCTAAAAACGCAGGCGCCACCATCATATAAACCGGTCCCTTCGCCTCTCTTACTGCCTTCATTGCCGCAAGTGCATCCCTGCCTGCAGTCAGGTTTCCATTCTCACAAGCTTTAATGCAGGCTTCACATCCGGCACAAAGGGACGGATTAATCTTAAACCTCCCATCCTGTGCGGCCTCAATCGCATCAAATATGCAGCTATTCTGGCACGCTCGGTCATAGGCACATTTCTCACATTCTTCGATATGCAGAACAGGTGCATATTTTTCCGGATGAAGAAGACAATCCAGATGGTAAGG
>CATLIP010000138.1 GCA_949957035.1 uncultured Lachnospiraceae bacterium | reverse complement strand
AACCCTTTTATGCAGTTTCTAAACAATATGGCTGACCTTATTATTTTGAATATTATCTTTCTGCTCTCCTGTATCCCCCTCTTTACCATCGGCGCGTCCTTAAGCGCCCTGTACTACGTCAGCCTTAAGATGGTAAGAGGTGAAAGTCCCTATGTCTGGGCCGGATTCTGGAAGGGTTTCCGCGAAAGCTTCAAGCAAGGGACCATTATCTGGCTTGCATTTGCGGCAATCGCAGCCTTCATTGGAATGGACCGCATGATTCTAAATTCCGGAGATTCCGCGCTGTTTTCTGTCATGAAGGTGGCTCTTTCCGTCGTCACCGCCCTTTTGTCCTGCGTATTTATCTACATCTTTCCAATCGTGTCACATTTCAAATGCACGATGCGGCAGGCAGTGAAGAATGCCCTCTTTATGACAATCGGGCATCTCCCTTATACTCTCCTGCTCGCTGCAATGTACAGCCTGATTATTTTCTTATGTACGCTCAATGAAAAGCTGTTGGCAATGATTCTCATGCTCTCTGTAATCTGCGGCTTTTCCGTCACAGCCTTCACAGCATGCATCATTTTCGACCGTATCTTCAGGAAATATGAACCTGAGCGCGAGGCCATTCCCGAATATTATGAGTAAGGCTATACTGTATCAAACTCCGGCCCAATCAGCCAGATACCTTCACAATCCAACTCGTCTTTCGTTGTGATATCAGTAAGGGCTTTCATGGTACACACCGCAAGAACGCCGCTGCCGTCATAGAGTTTCTTATCACCCCTGTTTGCGAACGCGAGGTTCACATATGCCGTACCGTCGCCGTACCGCTTGTGTACAGTCAGGTTTTCCATCTGCCGGATAACGCTGTCCGGCGCAGCGGACACAAACTCCATATGTGCCGGGTCATAGTCAATTACTTTTCCGAAGGCATTCAGGTTCTTTACATCCTTGGCAGTAACTGCCAGCGTAAAGGTCTCTCCGGCTTTTACCTTCTCCGTATCCGGAATCAGCGAAATACTTCCGGATACAGGTCCTGTCTGTTTCGTCCCGCCGTCAAGGGCAAACATGGTAAACGCATAGTCATACACATCATAGACGCCGTTCATATTGACATCGCCGCAGCGTTTCTGAATCTGGTCAACGAAGTTTGCCCCATCCTTCACGGAGGTTCCAAGGTAATTCTTCATGTTGGTATAATCTCCCTCAGCGACCTTCTCATTCTTATTGGTGCTTCCCACCGCAAATGGTTTGGAGCCGTCTTTCTTAAAGACGGAAAGCTCATGGGCTGCGAAGAAGTTCTTCTTTGACTTCACAACCTCCAGTTTCAAGAAACGCGCGCTTACACCTTCAAGGCTCACAGCCTTCACATTCTCCTCCACCTCAAGTTCCTCGTCATAACTCCATTCTTCCTGTTCCTCACCGTTCCACTCCATTTTCCAGTGTGCCTTGTCCAGACTGGAATAGATATTCATCCGCTCCACAGAACCGCTTCCGTAATTATCTCTTGGATAATACTCAAATCTGTCCAAATCATAGATTGCCCCAAAGTCATAGATAAACGGAATCCGGTCTTTCACCACATCATCCACGGCAAAGAACAATCCCCGGAAGCTGTGGTCCGTGGCATATTTGAGCGCGCCGGCCTCGTCGCCGCCTGTCCATGTAATCGTGCCAAGGGCTCCGATTTCGTTTCTCCACGGGTCAAGAAGCGAGGCTTCCTTAAGCTCTTCACTCCATTGGGAATACCCTTCCTCATTCCTTGCACGTACACGGTAGGTATGCTCTGAATGATATCCTAATTCGTCGTGAAGGTAAGAACAAGTGTTGCCCATGGTATAGAGATTGCCGTCAACTAACATTTCGTAGGAAGAAGCTCCTCTGACTTCTGTCCAGTTCAGCCAGACAGAGGTGGAAGTCTTCCTATCTTCCAATGCTGACAGCGCCGGAACTGCAAGTTTTTCGTTCTCCCTGTCAACCGGACGGATAAACTCATTGACAAACCCTTGAATCTCCACACTCTGGCTTTCTTTCCCGGCATCTGCAATACACAGTTTTACATAGAGCCGCGGCTCAACCTTTACATCCTTTATAAGCTTCGCAATCTCCGTCTCCTTTGCAGGAGCATACGTATGGATGAGAGGCTTCTCCTCATAGTAAAAAATGGCTTCCCCTTCTTTGGGCGTAATCTCTTCAAAGGACTCCCGTACGGTCTGTTCTGTCATACGCAGAGGCTTATCCCCATTCTTTGCATAGACAGCTTCCGGCTTCTCTGACAAATGTACGATGAAGGTCGTAGCGCGTCTCCCTTCGTATCCATCGTAATCTCCCTGCGCCCTTTCTGCCGTAAGCACTGCCCTGTTTCCTTCCACCGCAGAGGTATATCTCACGGACACATGATTTCCATAGGAAATATGGTCGATTACGCCATAATCCGCATCCTCCTCCGCCTGGTTCAGGATATATTTTCCGTCGTCCTCATACACCGTGTATTCACTGACGCCCGAAGGCCAAAATTCCACAATACGGCTCGTCCTGTCGATTGCCTCCGGGGTATTATTCTCCTCATACATCGGAAGGATTGCCCCGCTTTTTACGAATACCGGCAGTTTCCAGATGGGTGCTTCGAAGTTGTTAAGTACCTGTCCGCCTTGGTACTTCTGTCCCGTCAGATAATCGACCCAAACCTCCTGCTCATCCGGAAGGTAAATGCGGTTTCTGACATCATTCCCCAGCTCGTCCGCCGCAACATTTTTGTAGACCGGAGCCACAAGAAGGCTTGCCCCGAGCATAAACTGATACTGCATTTCCCTTGTTCCCGCGTATGGATCGCTTGGATACTCAAGGAACATGGCCCGTACCATAGGAAGTCCTGTGTCGCCGTTTCCTGTATCAATATTGGATGCAGAGGCAGCGCAGGTGTAGATATAGGGCATCAACTGTGACTTTATTTTCATGTACATACGGTTAATCCCTGTGTAGGGGTCTCCGAAGGTGTAGGGCGCCTTCATGTAGCTTCCCCACCCGTCCATGTTCAGCATCTGAGGAGTAAATGCCTTCCACTGATAATCACGTACCGCAATCACAGCCTTTCCTCCGAAGATACCATCCATGTCACTTCCGATATTCGGATTTCCGCTCAGAGAACTTCCGATATAAGTTGGAATGTGAAAACGGATATATTCCCAATTTCCACCTGTCTGGTCTCCGCTCCACACGCTGTTGAAACGTTGCGAACCTGCCCACCCGTCAAGGGAAATGATATTGGGGCGAAAGTTCTTTTCCATGGTGACGATATCGTACGCTGTTTTCACACCGTCAAGCTGGAAGGAATACCCTGGTCCTACCCATGCAACGTCTGTCTTAAGCGTCGTCGCTCCGCCGACAGTTACTTCTTTCCGAAAGTCCCTAAGAAGATGCCAGTATGTCTCACTGTCAGAATCAGGAGTAAGATTGCTCTCCGTCCACAATCCGGACGCCACGCCCTTGCTATTGGCAAATTCAGTGAATCTTGCAAAATTTTCCACATTGGCATCTACCGCCGCACTCCGTTCTTCGCTGCTGCTGCCGTCCTCCTCTACTCCCCCCTGTACATAATATCCGTTCTGCCCGTAACCGCCGCCGTAGCCGTCATGTGGCAGAAAATATCCAAGAGGCATATCATAATGGATGTACTCCTCAAGAACTGCCCTTGCGGAATACTCGTAAGGAGTATCCACACTCTTCGGATAATTTTCGGTTGAAACATGGGGTTTCTCTCCATTCAGGGATTCGGAATGTAAGTCCTCCGTAAGACGGTAACCGGTGGCCATGCCGCTTTCGTACCTTGTCCTTCCCTCACTGGTATGTCTTTCACTTCCCTTCACAACCCACGTCTTGCCGCCTGTTTCCTCAGACCATGCGTCGCGGTTATAACAGTTTAAATGCCCCTCATAGAATCCATATTCTGGAAGCAGCATGGGGTTGCCCGTCACATGATAGTAGCCTTTTAGAATCTCCTGCACCATACGCCTCTTATCTCTTGCACCGGACAGGAAATAATAGGCGCTGAACCTGTTTTCCTTATGTTCTGCAGATATGAGACACACTTTGTCTCCAAAATCCCCCTCTGCCTTAGAAATCAGATTCTCTGACTTATTCTCAGCGCCAAAATCGTAGCTTCCCTCGGCAAAGGTATTTCGAAGCGCCCCATACCCGGCAGTCGTAAAGTAGAAAGGGTTGGGAGAAGCCACACCGCCGTCCATCCATCCGCTCTCATTAACAATCTGGATTTTCTTTCCTGTATGCAAGAAACGCCCGTTCTGGGTTCCTCCGCCATAAAAATCCTCATTCTTCTGCCGAATTAAGGTCTGTACCGTCAGGTTCTCCTTCATCGCAATCCCTTTCGCCTCTTCCATTACAAGATGGTTCTTCAGCCATATCTGCATTTTCGCCCCGGCTCTATCGAAGATTATGGAGGTATCCCCACACAGAACAACGCTTTTGTCCGCCTGTTCCTTTACCTTAACGTCCGGCCTTGTATAGGCGTCTGACTCGTCCGGGCGCTGCTGAATTCTTGCGGTATGCTTCTCATCCACAGGTTTTGCATAAACTGCAAATTCTCCTTCGGGGTCCACGTCATAACGGAAAATATTTTCTTCTAAAAATGTTATCTTTCCTTTGATACCATCATTAAAATCCAAATAGACGATATGCCCCTGGGAGGAATCCTTTCTGACTGATTTGACACAGCTAAGCTTCCGTTCATTTTCACTCATTACAAATCTTTCCCTTACCTTTCATTCATACTTAGATGTAAAATTGGCGCAAAAACGGCGCAAAAATGGGAGAAAGGCCTGCGCCCCTCTCCCGAAAAACTAACCTTTGATACCTGACTGTGCAACACCTTCAATAAACTGTTTCTGGAAGATGAAGAACAATACAATCATCGGTATTACCGCCAACACAGCCCCTGCCATCTGTGCAGGATAGTTGGTCGCGTACTGACCCTTAAGCAGTGATAACGCTGGAGCCAAGGTCATCTTCGCCGGATCTGAATTGACAATCAACGGCCACATGAAGTCGTTCCATGCGAACTTTGCAGTGAAGATTACCAGCGCAACGATACCCGGTTTTACAAGGGGCAGCATAATCTTTCCAAAAATCTGGAATCTGTTACATCCGTCCAGAAGCGCCGCCTCTTCCAATTCCTTCGGCAGCGACATAAAGAACTGCCGAAGCAGGAAGGTTCCAAACGCACTGAACAGGTTCGGCAGGAACAAGCCTGGTAACGTGTTAATCATTCCTAATTTCTGAATAATCAAATACTGCGGAATCAAGAAAATCTGTCCCGGTACCATCAGAATGGATAAGATAATCAAAAATATCGCATTCTTGAAAGGGAAATCAATTCTTGCAAATCCATAAGCCGCCATTGTACAGAAGGCAACCTGAAAAAGCACAGTTATGATTGTTACTATAATTGTATTCGTATATATGGTTCCAAATGGGAGCACATCCCACACGTATTGATATGACTCTGTATTCAGCGCTTCCGGCAATATGGCCGGCGGTATCTTCATGGATTCCGGCAATGTCTTAAATGATGTAAACACCATCCAAAGGAATGGGAATACCGTAATCGCAATACCTGCTATCAAAACAATATGTATCAGCAAACGCTTTCTTGACGCTGACTTTGACATAGTATTTCCTCCTTCCTCTAGTCGTAGTTAACCCATTTCTTCTGTCCAATCATCTGAATCACGGTAATAATCATAATGATTGCGAACATGAAGATAGAGATTGCCGCCGCGTAGCCTTTATATCCGTACATAAACGCATTCTGATAGAACAATACGTTCATGGTCTTAACCTGGTTGAACGCCGGGTTCGTCGTCGGGTCAATCATCATGTAGATGCTGTCGAACACCTGGAAGGCGCCGATCATTCCAGTGATGATAACGAAGAAGATCGTCGGCGAAAGCAACGGTATCGTTATCTTGAAGAATATTGTCGCCGGGCCGGCGCCGTCGATCGCCGCGGCCTCATAATAGGACCTCGATATCCCCTGCATACCCGCCAGCAGGATGATCATATTGTATCCGACACTGCCCCAGATCGCCACGATCATTACACATCCAAGCGCCGTAGACGGCGTGGTCAGCCAGCTCTTTCCCGATCCGCCGAGAGCTTCTATCACAGCATTGAAGATTCCGTGCTCACTGTGGAAGATCAGCTTCCATACCAACGCAACGGCAACCGACATCGTTACGGACGGCAGGAAGTAGATGGTACGATAAAAGGATGTTCCCTTAATCTTTGCATTCAGCAGAGCCGCAACCAGCAGTGACAGCCCAAGTCCGATCGGAACCGTAACGACCGCATAGATCAGTGTATTCTTTAAAGCCAGAAGCCGATCCGGCTCCTGAAACAACTGCTTAAAGTTTGCAAGCCCTACACATGTGGCCACATTAAACTTATTTACATAATGAAAACTAAACCAGAAGTTCTGGATGAACGGATATTCATAGAAGATTACAAGTCCGATCGTTACCGGTGCGATAAACACATACCCCGC
>CATLIP010000137.1 GCA_949957035.1 uncultured Lachnospiraceae bacterium | reverse complement strand
GTGGCACCCTTATCCATACCCTCCCGGCGAGTGGACTTCGTCCATTAAGGTATATTTTTTTACGAGTGATTACAATTTGTATATAATAGAATCGAGGTGTCTTATGAATAAATTCTTACTGTACATATTAAAACCATTTTCTTTCCTGCCCGCCTTGCTCATGATGTATGTCATTTATAGCTTTTCCGCGCAGACAGGAGAGGTTTCCGGTAGTTTAAGTTATACAGTCAGTTATAAGATTGTGGAAATAGGGAACGACGTGTTAGAGACGGGATTTACCCAAGAGCAGATTAGCCGGTATGCCCATAGGATTGAACATCCGGTGCGCAAACTTGCACACATGACAGAATATTTTCTGCTGGCTGTAGCTGTGTCATTTCCGTTCTATGTGTACGGGCTCAGGGGATTTGCGCTCATGGTGGTCGCCGGGCTGATTTGCGTGGGCTTTGCAGCCGGGGATGAATATCATCAGTCCTTTGTCGCCGGGCGGGGACCGTCGAAGAAGGACGTCATGATAGACAGCATCGGCGCTTTTTTCGGAATTCTGTTCGTCCGTATCGTCTGCTTTACTATACTCGCCCCTTTTCGTGTTGCAAAACGGATGGAGGCGCGGGCAAGAAGGCGGGAGCAGGCGCTTGAGCGGGCAAGGGAACGCCGGACAGGGCGGGTACATTAGAGTACCCGCTTCCTCACATCCTCTCCAACAACGCGCCTTTCATCCCTCTGGAAAACATACACGTTTCCCCATTCTTCATAAGAATCTCCCGCCCCTTCAAATCCAACTGTGCAATCTGCTCTAAATTGACCAGATAAGCCCTGTGAACCCGCAGGAACCTCTCCCCCAGCTTCTCTTCTAACTCCTGCATGCTCCCGATAAAATCAATCCTGTCGTTTTGCCCATGCAGCTCAATCCGATGGGTCCTGCCCGTCGTCTCGAAGAACACAATCTCATCCACTGGAATGTGCTTGACAACATCCATCACCTTCACAGAGAAAAACTCTCGTTCCTCCCCTTTCTCCTTACGCATCCGTTCTGTAATCACCTTCAGGCAATGGCGGATTCCCTCCTGCATCTTCACCGGATTCCCCTTCACGATATAATCCAACGCTTCCAGATGATACCGGAACGTCTCGAAGGCAAGGTCTGGAAACGCCGTCACATAGATTAAGAAACCTCTGGAATCCAGTTTCCGGATTTCCTGCCCAAGCCCGAATCCATCCATCGGCTCTCCCACAAGCTCGATATCAAGAAAATAGATTCCACGCCCCGGCGACTCCTTCACAGCCTCAATAATCTCCCGAGGATGCCCGCTGCACAGCACGACCTCCATATCATATCCTTCAATCATAATCTGCTTTTCAAGATATTCCTTCTGTGCAGCACGAATCTTCGCGTCGTCTTCACATATATATACCGGAAGCATTCTCCCTTCCTCCTTCATATACAAAAACTTTTCTACCTGTACGGTTGAAATGCCGTTCAAGGGACGGAAGTTTTTCATGAGCCAGACACGCTGCATTCCACCGCCGGCGAGCCTATGAACTTCTCTGTCTCACCCCTGCGATACTGCTTCGCAAAGATAAACACTCCAAACAGAAGCCCATTTATCAAAAGCATAATCGGAATTTCCAGCCATGATACACTGTTATTTTCCAGCACATCCGCCGAAAACGCCCCAGATACAACCATAATCAGATTATTATTCAGAAAATGAATGATAGTCGGCACCCATATATTCTCCGTCTTCATATACACAAACCCAAGGAATATCCCAAGAGTCACACAGTTAATAATCTGATTCACAGTCATGGGCAAACCATACTCCGGCGTCACATAGTAAAAGAAATCCAGCGGCAGATGCCACAACCCCCATACCACTCCCAGAATCAGCACGCCTTTTCTCAAGCCAAATTTCCTCTGAAGGAGCGGCTGCAAATAATATCTCCATCCATACTCTTCCCCAAAGAAAGCAATATATCCCAGCAAAAAATTAAGCGGCATGATTGCAAAATATATCCACGCCTCCGCGCTCGTCATAACCGCGGCGAACTCCTTAAACTGCCCCGACAATCCGTTAAGAACCGCCACACGCGACAAATACAATATCACAAACAGCAAGACACACCCTACAGAGGCTTTCCAGTTCTTCCATTTCATCCCATAAACCGCCCGTTTCTTCTTCCCTGCCGCAATCAAACAAATCAGGCAAATAATGCTCCCCGCCGCCAACAGATATTGAACGGCCAGGCTAAACACCGGCATGGTCCCTCCTGGAAGGCTGACTACAGCATCCGGCATCAATACCGAAAGTATCGTAAATACAATGGAAATAACCGTTGTCACAATAAAACAGAGATAGAACGCCCGCGGAATCGCTTCATCTTTCTTACGGGTCAGGAGAAACGCAATCATGACCCCCATCGCAGGATATAACATTTGCGTACTCGGAAACGCACTCAAATCCATCTGATTCAAACTTCCATACCACATGAATAGACCTAACAAATACGGAATCCCATAAGCTATCGCAATAAAAATAGTAAGCTGCCGTTTTTCTGTTTTTGAACCCATCTTCTCTTCCTCCTTTTTTAATATCGACAACTTTACTATAAACGACTTCTTATGTTTTCACACAGAAAATGCCCCAATTGTTATCCACAATGCCCGAACTGATACTTACATCTCCTGAATCTTTAATTCCTGAATAAAATACCCGTCCTGTATGGTCGTAAGCGGCAGCGTCTTCTCATACTTGCCCAGTATCTTCTTATAATTATCAAGCCCAATTCCCCTGTTTTTCCCCTTGGTAGAATATCCCGGTGTCCCGACCTTATGAAAATCAACGGATGAGTGCAGCGTATTCTTCACGCGGAACGTCGTATATCCACTCTGGCTGCTAATCATAATATGAACCTTCCCGTCTTTCCTGCCCCGCACCTCTTCCATGGCATTATCCAGCAGAATCCCCATACAACGGCACAAATCCGTACTGCGAAGCCGCGTTTTCTCAAAAGGCTTTAAAACCTCCAGCTCCCAGTGGATTTCCGCCTCCTGCATGGTTTTCATTTTCTCAAGAAACAATCCTTTCACTTCCGTCACACGAATGTTGGCAAGCTGGTTCATAAGCCGAATCTGGCTTCCCACCTGCAGATCAAAATCATCCGTCATCTCATGGATATAGCTCTGGATTGCCTCAAGATTCCCCTCTTCCGCCTGCAAATACATCCCTGACATCATATTTTTAAAATCATGCCGGAACTTGCGCACCTCGCGCTGCAGCCCCTCCAGATTCTCAATATACGCCCCCTGCTGTTTAAGGCTCACCTCCTGGTCTTCAATCCGTTTCTGCTGGACGCCCTCCCGCCCTGTGTACATGAAAATCATATATACGACCAGCAGTAAAATCATTGCCGTAGCCGGATTATAGCCCACCTCCCTGGCGCTTATATCCACCGTCTCCTGAATAATCTGGCTCAGAATCGGATATCCCCCAAGAAAGATCAGAACCGGAATCTTAGTTTTCTGCTCTTCCCACTGTGCAAACAATTCCCGCGAATTGGTCTTATGCAGCAGCACAATTACCAGAATGAGACAGAGAGGAGTCGTAATCCATTCATAAAACAGATATTCTCTCCTGTCCGCCGCAAGGCTTAAATCATATATTTTGTCGGGCGATAATATATCCGCCAGATTCCATCCTACATCATAGAGAATCTTCATAAAAACGGCGGTCGCCAGACAAACTCTGACAGGTTTCCGGTATATCACTTGAAGAACCAGCATAAAACTGGTAACCTGGATATAATCATATATGATCTCCCCGCCATTATGCGGCGCTGCAAACAGTCCGGACTTATAGAAAATAGTTCCGGCCAACGAGCAAAAAACACTGAACAGCATCAGTGAACCGAAAATCTGGTAGTAATGTTTCCGGTTCTTATAAGGAATCTCCCCCCAAATCTGGATTACCGCGCTAACGAAAAATATTGCCGTCATACCCAGGCTTACCATATTCCCACAGAATACCTCAAAGAATGTCATTTTCTGTCCTCCTAGTCTCTTCCACTTCATCCTCAAAATTTATGCCTTATTGAACGCTAGTACAGCATTACGGGACGCCCTTACAAAAATTCCCGTTACATCACGCTCTCAGCCGGAACGTCTTAGGCGCCAGCTTATAGACCAGCACACATGCTATCATACAATAAGCGACACAGAAGACGACCGTCCCCATCCCAAACACAAGCGTCGGCACATCCATCCGCATCACGCCATAGCAGACAAAATACGTCCCCGTCACCACCACCCGGTACGTCCCGCTCTTAATCTCTGTCCCCGCGTTATATGGCTGCAAGAGATAATATATCGTCAGATAATGTACAGAAAAGAACATACTGATACACAAAATCGAAATAACCAACACCACATAATCCAGAGGTTCCTTCGTCCCGCCCGACAGGTATAAAAGCAAAGCCAGCCCCGCCCCAATCACCGCCGCCGGAAGCAGGTTGACCTTCATTATCTCCCTGAGCCGAATCTTGAACAGCCTGAGAATGCACTCCGGCCGTTTATAAAAGGAATAAGTCAGAAGGCTATGGTCGCAGTTCATGAACAGCACATTGGTAAAGCCTGTTCCCCGGTTGACAAAATACATGATGAACACAAAATACGGCAGGTTTCTCAGCACAAAATGATTCACAATTTCTTTCCATTCCGGCAAGAAATGGATTCCCATCACCACGATACACACAATTCCAAGACAGATTCCCGCAATCCGCTTCGAGGATTTCCAGAGTATTTTCTGGTGACGGCGGATGAAAATCTCATTCAGATACTCGAACCCTTTCCGGCTGCTGCCACCCTCACCGTCAATCTGTATCACCTTCTCGCTCTGCCGCTTTACCGACTGTCTTGCCTCCTCCATCTGAACCATATGCCGCGTAAGAATCTGCCGGTAGACCTCCCTGTACTCCTGAAACCTCCATATCTTCCTTACAGATAACGCCCCAAGCAAAATCCAGCATGCTAACACGCACACACTTGCCCTCTCCGGGATTTCCCACCCCATAACCGGCAGTCCATATGCCGCCGCAAGCGCAAGCGCTATCAAAATCCACCCGATTACGCCTACCTCATTCTCATTTACCGCAACTTTTGTGCGCTCATAATCCCACAAAGAATATGCAACCACAGTCATTTTCACGCCCGCCGCGGCAAACGGCAGCATCAGGCATTGCCACACAGTCAGCCCATGCATACGCCCAAAGAGCAGGCCGAAAATCAAGTATCCTGCCAATATCTTCAACATTTCATACGCATATGTGGTCAGTGCATACTCCTTGGCATCCATCCCCAGGAGAATCAACCCATAGTATTTGTCCTTCGTAGGATTGAAAATATACGTATTCAGCCACGCGCCAATCAGCGTCAGCAGCACAAAGATATGCAGAAAGACTGCGCTTTGTGCTTCCGTTCTATATAGGGAAACCTCCAATGTAATCATCAGCAGGAAATAGAGGAACTTCCCCAGAAATGCCCTGATAAATTCCCATATCCCGGACAGGATATTGGCAAATATTTTAAGATCCGGGTCACAGTATAATTCCTGCGGAAGTATTCTTTTAATCAGAGGAATCTGTTTCAGAGAATAAAGAATCGTGTTGACACGATATGTATTCTTTAGGGAAAATGCTATTTTAAACGTTTTGTTCATGCTTCATCTCCTCGTATTGACTCATTTCCAATGCAAATATGTCATCGCTTTCTGCAATGAATTTTCAAACACGCTCTAAGCCAGCGCCGACAGGATCTTCTCCTTAAATTCCTGGCTGTTAAGATTAGACTTATCCACACGCTCCAGCACTCCATGGTTCAGAAGTACGATTTCATCACAGAGATCCAGCGCAAGATCCATAATATGGGTGGAAAAAATGATAATCCGCCCTTCTTTCAGCCCGCGGAGAAGCTGTTTCATCTCTTCCGCCACCACCACGTCTAAAGAAGTCAGCGGTTCGTCCAGAAGCAGGACATTGGGTCTTGCGATGATATTTACCAGCATCTGCATCTTATTCTTCATTCCATGGGAATAATCCTTCAGCAGCTTATCCCTGTCCTCCCGGGAAATGCCGATGTAGTCAAAATATGTGTCCAATCCCTGAATATCCTGAATCTTATCCTCATGGATGTCTATGAAAAATTTAAGGAACTCCCTCCCTGTGAGGAACTCCGGCACAGTGGGCGTGGACAGAACGTAACCGATATCCTCCGCAGCAACGCTGCGCCTCTGTCCGTCCATTTCCAGACAAAACTCTCCTCCATCAGCCTTCATATCCCGGTTCAGACAGTTGAATAACGTGGTCTTGCCAGCCCCGTTGCGTCCCAAAAGACCGTAAATCTTGCCGCTCTCAAACGTAAAATCAATGTCGCATAATACTTTCTTCTTTTCAAAATGTTTCGATAAATGTTCGATAATAAACCTCATATGCGTTCCTACTTTCCACCAGTTCATAGAACTATGTTGTCTTGAATATATATAATAATTATTATATATATTTCAC
>CATLIP010000136.1 GCA_949957035.1 uncultured Lachnospiraceae bacterium | reverse complement strand
GGAGGACTTCTACGGGGCGCTGCCCTTTGCCCTCACTGGGGCCCAGCGGCGGGCCATCGGCGAAATCGTGTCCGACCTGTCCGCCGGGCGGCCCATGAACCGGCTGGTCCAGGGGGATGTGGGCTCCGGCAAGACCATGGTGGCCGCGGCGGCGATGGTCTGCGCCGTGAAAAACGGGTTTCAGGCGGCGCTGATGGCCCCCACAGAAATCCTCGCCGAGCAGCACCACCGGGGGCTCTCCGCACTGCTGGAGGGCCTGGGCATCCCCTGCGCCCTGCTGACCGGGGCCATGCCCGCCAAGGCCCGGCGGGAGGTCCTGGAGCGCCTGGAGCGGGGGGAGATCCGGGTGCTCACCGGCACCCACGCGCTCCTCGGCGAGGGCGTCGCCTTCCAGAACCTGGGGCTGGTGGTCACCGACGAACAGCACCGGTTCGGCGTCCGCCAGCGGGAGCTGTTCTCCAAAAAGGGCGGTGATCCCCACGTGCTGGTCATGAGTGCGACGCCCATACCAAGGACGCTGGCGATCATTCTGTACGGGGATCTAGATATCTCTGTGATCGACGAGCTTCCGGCGGACCGTCTGCCGATCAAGAACTGTGTGGTGGATAAAGGATACCGCAAGACGGCTTATGCATTTATGAAGAAGCAGACAGCCGAGGGACGGCAGTGCTATGTGATCTGCCCCATGGTGGAGGAGAGCGAAAGCATGGAGGCGGAGAACGTCATTGATTACGCATCCATGCTTCAGGAGGAACTGGGCGAAGAGATTGCCGTTTCCTATCTTCACGGCAAGATGCGGCAGACGGAGAAGGACGATATCATGGAGCGTTTCGGGAAAAATGAGATTCAGGTCCTTGTCTCTACCACGGTCATCGAGGTAGGAATCGACGTGCCCAACGCCACGGTCATGATGGTGGAAAATGCGGAGCGTTTCGGCCTTGCCCAGCTCCACCAGCTTCGGGGAAGGGTCGGAAGAGGAGAGTTCCAGTCCTATTGCATTTTCATGAGCAGTTCAAAATCAAAAGAGACGAAGGAGCGGCTTGCTATTTTAAATAAGACCAACGACGGATTCAAGATTGCCAGCGAGGATCTAAGGCTTCGGGGCCCCGGAGATTTGTTCGGCATCCGCCAGAGCGGACTTTTGGATTTCCGCCTTGGAGATGTGTACCAGGACGCGAAGCTTTTGCAGATGGCAAATGAAGCTGCGGACGAGCTTTTGAATTCAGAAAATGATTGGATGAAGAATCTTCCAGATTATGAAGGAACTTCTAGTGTAATAATTTAAATCCTCCATATACTATCTGCGTAACATAAATGAAATGTTACAACGATACAAAAACAAAAAGTTATAAGTTACAAAAAGGAGGAGAAAAACTATGACAAGTTCATCAAACAGAGCAGCAGTACCAGAGGCAAAGGGAGCGTTAGACAAGTTCAAATATGAGGTCGCAAACGAGTTGGGCGTACCGCTTACAGACGGGTACAACGGAGACCTGACTTCCAGACAGAACGGTTCTGTTGGCGGTTATATGGTTAAGAAGATGATTGAGCAGCAGGAGAAGCAGATGGCAGGCAAATAACATCTTGCCATTGATGTGAAATGAAATTGGGGCGGGCAGGTCTTGGGATTTGCTTTGCCCCAAATTTCATGTGCATTTGTAAAAAGGTGTCGAGAAAGGTAAAACGGTTTTGTAAATAAAATCAGACAAATTCTTGCGTCTTCCGTCAGAAAGTGATATTATACTTTCAGAGTTACATGAGAGAATTTTCGGAGAAGAAAAATGGAAATGTTTCTGTCCGGGTTTCCTGTCCGGTCATTCCGATTTCTACATAACCCCATGGCGGGCGGCACATCTTGGAGAGCAGGCGAAAGCGCCTGCCCTTTTTCATTTAAAAAAATAAAAATAGATGCACCCATTTGGACGGCTGGTCCGTCTAATAGATGTAACGTAACGGCAGGAAGGAGGACAGAAGATGGATGTTTTGCTTGTAAAGCGGGCGCAGCGACAGGATATGGAAGCGTTCGTGGAGTTGATGGAAAAGCATAAGACAGGGCTATATAAGGTGGCTAAGAGTTATTTGCGCAGTGAGGAGGATGTGGCAGATGTGATGCAGGAAACGGTATTGTCCGCGTATGAACATATACAGGAGTTGAAGACAGTTTCGTATTTTAAGACATGGATTACCAGAATCTTGATTAATCACTGCAAGGATCTTCTCAAACAGCAGAGACGCTGCATGGTTTCAGACCAGCTTCCTGATAAACCCGAGGAAGTCCCTAAGGATGACCGGGAGTTCTATCGGCTTGTGGGCGAGCTGCCAGAAGATTACCGGGCGATATTCTTACTGTTTTACGGAGAAGGCTTCCATACCCGGGAGATTGCCCAGATTCTGGATATCAATGAGAATACTGTGAAGAGTAAGCTGAGAAGAGGCAGGGAAAGATTAAAACAGGTGTTGTGTTATTGAGTGATTTTTATGAAGGAGGTCGTGAAGATGAGAGACACTAAGAAGCAGATGCGGGATATATTAAGGCAGGACGTTCAGGTATCGGATGTGGTGAACCAGCGGCTTTGCGATACGTATAAGATTTTGGAGAGAAAGCAGGAATCTTCGGGAAAAAGAAAATATTATGGGAAAAATCTGCGTGTCGCGGCGGCAGTGGCAGCAATCGTCTGCCTTGCGGTGCCAAGCGCTGTGTATGCGTCGGTGAAAGCGGGATTTTTCGAGGGAATGTTTGGAAATACGACGAAGAAATCCTGGGACGTCGTCCATAAGGAGGTTGATAACGGAAAAGGCGGTACGACTGCGGTAGACATTCCGTCCAAGGAATTTGTGGCCGTGGATGAAGAAAAGGCCAATGAACAGATTGGAAAGTGGGTAATGGACGAACCGCTGGTAAAACAGCTTGGGGAACACACGCTGACGATTGAGAGCTTTGTCTATGACAGCAGCGGGGCTGTGATGTATTATACGCTGGGCCGTAAAGGGGGCGTGACTGCATTAAGAGGCGATGAGGATACCAATATGGCAAAAGGAGCCGTGTTCACGGATGAAGCGGATTTCCGGTTCGATGTCCAGTGCGGGATGCCGGAAGATGAAAATTTCATTTTCACAGGGGAGAACACTTATGTTGATATGGAGAAGAGTACGAATGAGCTGTTATACTGTACCTCCTACATGCTTTGGTCGGATAATCTGAAAGCGGGAGATATTCCTAAGCTGGTAATTACGAAATATCCGGATAAATTAAAGGAAATCGAAAAGCTTCTGCCGGATGTGAACGGTTTGTCAGAGGAAGAAATGAAGGATGAATCGCTGTGGAAGGAATATAACGAGGCGATGGCTAAGGCCGAGACGGAAATCATAGACTTATCAGGGAAAGGGCAGGTTCCTGACAAGACGATTGATATGGGAGCGAATGGCTGTCTGGTATACTCTCCCATATCCATCCGCGTAGATATGTCCAAGGGAATGGGGCTTTCCGAAGATGAGGCGCAAGACCCTTATCACATGAAGCATATGGAGATTAAGTATAAGGACGGGAGCAGTTATGTTGTTTCGGACTCGGAAGAGCTGATTGAAAATAGCGGATATGTGTTAGGGCTGACCGGAGGAGTCGGCGCATGGTATAAGACAGTATTTAACCGTTTGGTGGATACAGACGAGATTGCGGAAATTATTGTCAATGATGTAAGTTTTCAAGTAGAATAGAGATTGGACTGCAGGAAGGGGGCATCGGCTCCCTTTTTGCTTTCTTTTTACATTGAATTGGCCGTCTGAAATTGGTATACTGACAATAAGGGTCATGAAGAACCTAAGAAAACGGATATCAGAAGAGAAGGAGGAAACAGATGGACAATATCATATACCGTAATCCGGCAGTGGGGGATGCAAAAAAGATTGTGGATTTTTATAACTATGTGGGGGGAGAGACAAGTTTTTTAAGCTTTGAAAAGGATGAATATCCTCTTGGAGCAGAAGAACAGGAAGCGGAAATCAAAAGACTGGAAGGTAATGTGAATAATACCATGCTCCTGGCCCTTGACGGGGAGGAGATTGTGGGAATCGCGACCATTAATTCCAGCCATAAGATCAAGTCCCGCCATGAGGGGGAACTGGGAATCGTTGTGGCGCAAAAATACCAGGGGCAGGGCATCGGGAGCCGTCTAATCCAGATGCTGATCGACTGGTGTAAGGGAAATGGAGTAACTACCAGAATCCGGTTGGATACAAGGACAGATAATACGGCGGCGGTTTCTTTGTATCTCAAGTTCGGGTTCGTAGTGGAGGGATGTTTAAGGAACCAGACGCTTCTAAATGGAAAATATTACGACCTTTATATTATGGGGATGATGATAAAATAAAAGTCAGGCACTTGATATTTGCGTGAAGATGGATTATGATAGTCATATAATATTTTTAGGAGGAACGTAGGATGTACAAGATATTAAAAGCCGAAAAACTGGCTGATAAGATTTATCTTATGGATGTAGAAGCGCCGCGTGTAGCCAAGCATTGTGAGCCGGGACAGTTTGTAATCGTTAAGATGGATGAAAAAGGCGAGAGAATCCCCCTTACCATCTGTGACTACGACAGGGAAGCCGGAACGATTACGATTGTGTTCCAGGAGATTGGGGCTTCTACCATGAAGATGGCAGAAATGAAGGCAGGAGATTCCTTCCGCGACTTTATCGGGCCTCTGGGATGTCCGTCTGAATTTGTAGAAGAAGATCTGGAAACCTTGAAGAATAAGAAGATGCTCTTTGTAGCCGGCGGCGTGGGGGCGGCTCCGGTCTATCCTCAGGTAAAATGGCTGAAGGAGCATGGGGTTGACGTTGATGTTATCGTTGGTTCCAAGACCAAGGACATGCTGATTCTGGAAAAAGAGATGGAAGCAGTAGCCGGGAACTACTATCCATGTACGGATGACGGTACATATGGACATGCGGGTATGGTTACGACGAAGATTGAGAAGCTGGTGGAAGAGGGGAACAAATATGACGTCTGTGTTGCCATCGGGCCGATGATTATGATGAAGTTTACCTGTCTTCTTACCAAGAAGCTTGAGATTCCTACGATTGTCAGCATGAACCCAATCATGGTGGATGGTACGGGCATGTGCGGAGCCTGCCGTGTAATTGTGGGCGGAGAAGTGAAGTTTGCATGTGTAGACGGACCGGAGTTTGACGGGCATTTGGTTGATTTTGACAATGCGATGAAGAGACAGCAGATGTACAGGACCGAGGAAGGCCGTGCGATTCTGAAACTACAAGAGGGCGACACCCATCATGGTGGATGCGGTAATTGCGGAGGTGACAACTAATGGCTGATGTATTAAAGAGAATTCCTGTAAGAGAGCAGGATGCGAAGGTAAGAGCGACGAACTTCGAGGAAGTTTGCTATGGATATAACAAGGAAGAGGCGATGGAAGAGGCTACCCGCTGCCTGAACTGCAAGAATGCGAAGTGTATTGAAGGATGTCCTGTATCCATCAATATTCCGGGATTCATTTCCCAGGTAAAAGAGGGGAATATTGAGGAGGCTTACAAGGTAATCGGAGAGTCTTCCGCACTTCCGGCAATCTGCGGCCGTGTATGCCCGCAGGAGTCCCAGTGTGAGTGTAAGTGTATCCGCGGAATCAAGGGCGATCCGGTTTCTATCGGTAAGCTGGAGCGGTTCGTTGCGGATTATGCGCTGGAGCATGACATTAAGCCGGTGAAGGCAGAGAAGACCAACGGGCATAAGGTTGCGGTTATCGGTTCTGGTCCGTCCGGCCTTACCTGTGCGGGCGACCTCGCGAAGCTGGGGTATGAGGTGACGGTATTTGAGGCGCTTCATGAACTTGGCGGGGTGTTGGTATATGGAATTCCTGAGTTCCGTCTTCCGAAACATAAGGTTGTTAAGAAGGAGATTGAGAAGGTAAAAGAGTTAGGCGTTAAGTTCGAGACGAATGTTGTCATCGGTAAGTCCACCACCATCGACCAGTTGATGGAAGAGGAGGATTTCGAGGCAGTGTTCATCGGTTCCGGCGCGGGGCTTCCGATGTTCATGGGTATTCCTGGGGAGACGGCCAACGGCGTGTTCTCTGCCAATGAGTATCTGACCAGAAGTAACCTGATGAAGGCGTTTGACGATTCTTACGATACGCCGATTGTGGCTGGCAAGAAGGTTGCCGTTGTGGGCGGCGGTAATGTGGCGATGGATGCCGCAAGAACGGCTCTTCGCCTTGGCGCGGAGGTACATATCGTATACCGCAGAAGCGAGGCAGAGCTTCCGGCGAGAGTAGAGGAAGTGCATCATGCGAAGGAAGAGGGCGTTATCTTTGACCTGCTGACCAACCCCAAGGAGATCCTTGTGGATGAGAACGGATGGGTGAAGGGCATGAGGGTTATCAAGATGGAGCTTGGAGAGCCGGATGCATCCGGCAGAAGACGCCCGGTAGAGATTGAAGGGTCTGAGTATGAGATTGAGCTTGATACGGTAATCATGTCCCTGGGAACTTCCCCGAACCCGCTGATTGCATCTACGACTAAGGGATTGGAGACAAACCGGAGAAAATGTATCGTTGCGGAGGAAGAGAACGGGCAGACTTCCAAGGCGGCTGTATTCGCAGGCGGAGACGCCGTGACGGGCGCGGCTACGGTTATCCTTGCCATGGGCGCTGGGAAAGCCGGCGCGAAGGGGATTCATGAGTTGTTGAGTCAATAGGTTAAGAGTAAGGGACGGGGCATATTCTGCTTCGTCCCT
>CATLIP010000135.1 GCA_949957035.1 uncultured Lachnospiraceae bacterium | reverse complement strand
CCTTGGAAACTTGGACGTCCGCCCAAGAGACTTCCCATATGCTATATCATCATATATTAACACAAGACCATCCGACGGAAAATCGTTCTTAGCAATTTTTTCTGAAAATTTAATAACTTCGGCTTCCACCGTATCCTTTGTCACCGCATGGAACTCTACTACCTCAAAGCCCTGCTCCATGAGCCACTCCATCTGGCAGGCCCTGGAATTATGGAAATCCACATTCTCTGCCTGCACCAGAGAAAATGCGTAGAACCTTACGTTCCGTTTCGCCGTAATTTCGTTATTCAACTGGCGCACCGAACCGCTGCACAGATTCCGGGGATTCTTATATTTCGCATCCACATCCTCAATTTCAGAATTAATCCGCTCAAAATCCCGGTATCCAATCACCGCCTCGCCCCGCAGTATCAATTCCCCCTGATAGGCAATTTTAAGAGGGATGTTACTGAAGACCCTTGCGTTATTCGTAATCACCTCGCCCACCTCGCCGTTTCCCCGGGTGACAGCCTTAAAAAGCTCCCCGCCCCGGTAAGTCAGCACAATGGTAAGGCCGTCCAACTTCCATGACAGCAGCGCCTTCTGGCCGCCGAGAAATTTTTTCAGTTCCTCGACCTCCTTGGTCTTATCCAACGAAAGCATGGGGCTTTCATGCCGTTCCTTAGGCAGCTCGCTCAATACCTCATATCCCACGTTCACAGTTGGACTGTTGGCAAATGTAATCCCAAGTTCCCCCTCAAGCCCTTTCAGTTCGTCGTACAGCGCGTCATACTCCCGGTTGCTCATGATTTCCCTGGATTCCTGATAATATGCGCGTCCCGCGTCATTTAGCTTCTCCACTAACTCTAACATTCTGGCTTTCTTCGATTCGCTCATATAGCTCCTTTAACTCCTGCTCTGTTAATTTTCTGACCGCCCCCGGCTTTAAGCCGCCAAGCTCAATATTCATGACCCGAGTCCGGATAAGCCGCTTCACCCGGTAGCCCAGCGCCTCGCACATCCTGCGTATCTGCCGGTTCAGCCCTTGGGTCAGCACAATGGAAAAGGTATACTTCCCCACCATTTCCGTCCTGCAGGGCCTTGTCAGGGCGTCAAGCCCCTTCTCCGTATCCCGGATTCGGACTCCTTTTTCCATCTGCCGGAGAAATTCCTCCGTAACAGGCTTATCCACCGTCACCTTATACTCCTTCTCATGTCCGTATCTCGCCCGCATCATCCCGTTAATTAGGTCTCCGTCGTTGGTCATAAGCAAAAGTCCTTCCGAGTCCTTATCCAGACGCCCTGCATAGGTAATCCGCTCCGGATAATTCAGAAATCGGACAATACTCTTGCGCTCTCTTTTCTCTTCTGTGCAAATGATTCCCACCGGCTTATTCACAGCCAGCACAATCCTCTCCCGTCTTCCCCCGACGAGCTTCTTTCCGATTCGTACCTCCTGAGACGGCTCCACCTTCATGCCGGGAACCGCCCGCTTTCCGTCTACCGTGACACGCCCGCTCTCAATCAGGCGGTCTGCCTCCCTGCGGGAGCACACGCCCGCATCGCTCAGATACTTATTCAGCCTGCTCATCCTGCAACACTCCGCTTATCTTTTCGTCCTGTACAAAAGTATTTCCACTATACAAAAATAATACGCTGGAAATCTTATTTCCTTCCATAATCTCATCCAGATTCCCCTCATAATATTCCGGATCCACCACGATAATCTCCCGGAAATAGGGCACAAGGAAGGGGAGCAGACAGTTCGCGTAGGAATCCTTCACCAAAAGCAGACGGTCTGTGGTATCCGCCGTGGTACGGATATTACCCACCCCGCAGTTCCCGCCAAGGAACAGGCCATAGGCATCCCGCTCCTTTAATTTCGTGCGCTCGTAAAGGGTAGAGACCTTTCCCTCCCCGAAATCTGCCACAATCTGAGGCATCTCCTTCTCATTTTCGGCTCCATAGATATAGATGGACTCCTGATATCCGCTCTGGTATCCGCTCTTCAATGACAGATCGCCCGTAAATATATTCGTAACTGCATACTTCTCCCATTTCGGCGTCTTCGTCCCGTCTAGCCCCATGGTCTCTACAAGCTGCTGACTGGCATAGTATGCGCCGAGAGTCGTCCAGTGGGAATCTGTGTGGTAATAGATTTCTTCTTTTTTGTGGGACGAAAGGGGCTTGCTCAAATCTACCCATGTGACATTCTCCCCAAGATTCTGCCGAATGTCGCGAAAGATTGCATCCTGATTCTCTGTCACGGCAAAAGGGGGAAGCTTATCCGAAAGGATATTCGCGGCATTGGGCGCCAGCGCAAGATACACAGGAACCTTCTCATACCGCGTCTGGAATGCTTCCATGGCGTTTAAGTTCACCTCTATCTTCTCCTGGTCCGCCGCTGCCACCGCCTCCAGAAGATATGCATCCCTGCCCTTGAATACACCGTTAGATTCCCTTTTTCCAATCATCAAATCCATCCGGTTCTTTATGGACACCCACAGATTACGGACAAGGAACTGATCCTGGCGGAACTCCTCATACTGCTCCATGAAAGAGCCGTCCGCCACATGTTCCGGCGACAGCTTTGGGCGCGTCGTAAGGGGACGGTCCTCCTTCTCGGAGAACTCCTGCTCAAGGGGTATCAGCTCTAATAAGGAAATCAGTACCAGCAGCCCAAAAAAGAGCAGCGCCGCCGTCTTTCTCCTGAATGCCCTTCCTGACTTAAAATCCTTCTTTCTTCTCTGCTTCATATAATCTCCTGATATAAATGTCTGCCCGCCTAAAGCCTGCAGTCATACACTCAACATACGATGTACGCCACACACAGCACGAACATCACGCCATATAGAACACAATTCATCAGCGCCATTCCTCTTCCTCCTCTGTCCGCCACATTCTCATACCATTTATGGACAAATGGCAGAAGACCGGGCAGCATAACCACCAAAAGCGCAAGATTCGTGACCAGCAGATACATCCCTCTGTCATCCACAAGACCGAAAGCCCCCACTCCGAACATGTTTCCCAGATAGGCAAAGCCGCTGCCCGCATTGGAGTGAAAGAAAAATGCCCAGCTAATCATCACCATTACAACACTGTAAATATGCCCAAAGACCCCCGGCATCCTATCCAGCATCCGCCACAGAAATAACTTCTCCGCCACCATCAAGAGGCCGCAGTATAAGCTCCAAAGGATATAATTTCCAGACAGCCCGTGGAACAGGCCCACAAGCAGCCAAATCAGCAGGATGTTCCTCACCTGCTTCGACTCCGCTGCGTCGCCTCCGCCCAGCGGATGGTACACATATTCCCGAAACCACGCTCCAAGGGACATATGCCATTTATACCAAAATTCCGTCGTACTTCCCGCTGCATAAGGATACTCAAAATTCCCCGGCAGATCGAAGCCAGTCATCTTTCCCAACCCTAACGCCATGTCCGTATATCCGCTCAAATTATAGTAAATTTGAAGCGCGAAGGCCGCACATCCAAGCCATGCGCTGAGTACGGACATCTCTCCCGCGCCCATCGCCATGACCTCGGCATGCAATAGGCCCATATTATCTGCGAACAATACCTTCTTGGCAAGCCCTCGGATGAAATACATCGCCCCTTCTCCAACCTTGCCCAGGGTAATCTGCCTTACCTGAAGCTGCTTTTCCATCTCTTCATATCGCACCACCGGACCTCCCGGCATCTTAACGAACAGGAACGCATACAGGGCGAGGTCAGCCGGATTCTTCTGCGCCTTCGCATTTCCCCGGTAAACATCGATAATATAAGATAACATTTGAAGCGTATAGAAAGACATTCCCATGGGCATCGCAAAACCATGAAAGGGAATCTGAACAGGCAGGACGGCCTCAAGCCCCAAAAGTATCGTTCTCCCATACAGAAAGAATCCAAGAATCCCCAGATTGACTGTCACACAGAACATCATGACCGATCTTGCCTTCCTCCGGTTCTTCAAGACGCCTGCCAGATGAAGCCCGCAGGCATAATTGAACAGTACCGTCCCTGCCAGCAGGAACACCGCGATTGGCTCTCCCCATGCGTAGAATACAAGGCTTGCCAGGAGCAGCAGTACATTCTTAAGCTGCCCCGGCACCAGATAATACAGGAACAGTACAACCGGTAAAAACGTAAATAAAAATACAACACTGTCAAATAAACCTGCTATCATTACAGCTCTGCCGCCTCCGCCATGTGATTCACCCATTCTCCGTAGTAATCCGAAGCCATATGGATTCCGTCCTCGGTATAGTATTCGTCTTTTACCAGACTGCCGTTATCGATAAAAGCCACGCCTTCTTCTTCGCACACTTCCATGAGTTTCCTGTTATACTCGGGAATATTCCCGTACAGCCCGTCCTCGTCAATGACCTCCTGGGAAACAGGCAGGATACTGTTGACGTAAATCTTCGTATCCGGCAGCTTCTCTTTCAATTCGTCAAGCACGCGCCGGTATGCAGCTCCAAATATCTGCGCATCCCCGGACGCCGCCTTGATATCGTTCAGACCGTAGGCAAGGAACAACACCTGAGGCCCCACCTCTGCCGCCCTTGAAATATGATTCTCAATCATGCTGACCTCCGTCTCGCACACGCCGGTATCCCGCTCTGCCGTAACAAACGACTTATCAAGCGCCTGATTCTCATACAATCCCTGGGCAATAGAATCCCCGAGCACATAGGAATTGGCAAATTTCTCGCTGACGGGCCGATTCGCCCATGCCTCGTCCGCCGCCCGTTCTGCCTCTTCCAGCTCCTGAATCTGAGCGTCAATGGCCGCCGTATCCGCTTCCTCCATCCGCTCAAGCCGTGCAAGCCCCTTGCGTGGGTCTTCTCTGGGATTCATCACGCCCACAGCGAACACGATACCCCCGATGACCATCCAGGTAATCATCGCCGCAACAGCCAGGCGCAGAACGACGTCTCGTTCTTCACTTTTCTTCTTCGTCTTCTCTTGTCCTCTACTCACGCAAGTTTCGTTCTCCTTAAAGCCACTATTTATATCCCGTATTGTACTGTTTTTCCCTGTAAAAGTCAAATATATGCTATACTATTCATACAATAACCACATTTTCAACAATCAGAAAAGGAGTTTTTCACATGAATATGTTCACATTATCCGCAAAATCCTGTATGTCTCACCTTTTACTTCGAGACACCTTCGACAAATTTTCGTTCATCGAAGGGGAAATCACCACCTTTAACAAATTTACTCTAGACGGGTTCCTGCACAAAGACTTCTTCGACGAAAAACCGCTCCGTGACTATTCCCGCTGGCAGGAGGTCCGTGACTTCTGTTTCAGCCTCATTAAGGGAAAACGTACGCCGCTTGGTTTTAAAATTGTCCTCTCCCTTGCGCCGGAACACTTCGGGGAATTTCTAAGCGAACACCAGATATGTACATTTTCCCCGGAAGACATCACTGGGCTGTATCTGAATTTCCATTACGACGGCTCCGTCCTGCAATGTATCACCGGAATTTCCATGCGCACATTCACCATGGATAAGTCTCTTGAGAAAGAATGGGACGCCTATGTGGAGCGATTTTTCAAAAATGCGGAAATTGACCGGGAAAAATAGACATATTTTTAACAGAGACGTTGTATTTTCTTTGCAAATCAATTATAATTTACATATACTTTTTGTTAGTTAATCGTAAAAGGAGATAAGAACATGAGAGGTAAGAAAAAAACTGAAGACAGACCGGCATCCAGATCCGCGATGCGCAGATGGGGTATCACGGGAAAGCTGGTCATTGCTATCGTCGTCACCATCGTAATCATGGTAGGCGCACTGCTTTTGATTGTCCGCAGCCGCGTATCCGATGCTCTGCTGGCAAAAAGCGAGAAGCTGCTGGAAGAGACCACAGATAAGGCCATCCAGGAGGTGAACTCATGGATGAGCGGAATACTGGCGACTCTCGAGACTCAGCGGGATACCATTCAATACGAAGATATGGATGTTCCGCGTATGGTAGAATACATTAAGCATACTGCCAACCAGAGCGACGCATATCCGGCGGGAATCTATGTGGCGCTGACGGACGGTTCCCTGTATCATTCCTCCTTCGTACCCGGGCCCGACTATAATGCCCTTGAGAAATCATGGTACAAGGACGGGTTGGCATCCGAGGACTTTATTCTGGGCGACGCATATTTTGACGAGGACAGTCAGTCCTACGTTGTGGGCGCGTCCGGCGTATTGAAGAGCGCTGCCGGAGAAGTGAAGGGCGTTGCTGCCGCGGACGTGTACCTGACTTCCATATCCGATATCGTAGCCGATATCCGCCTGGAAAAGACGGGCGGGATTTTCCTTGTAGATACAAGAACCGGCACCATCATCGGCCATCCGGACAGAGAGATGAACGGGCGGTCCATAACAGAATTTACGGGTGATATGTATGCTTACGCCGCCAAGAAGATACAGGAGAATGCCACCGGCTTAAGCCTTTACAATGACGATATGTACATAGAATTGAAGACTGTGCCCAACTGCAACTGGATGGCAGTATCTTATGTTTCCAGAGATGAGGTGCTTGCTGATTTGGATACCCTGACAGGCATTATGTCTTCGGTTGCCGCGTTCGCAGTCCTAATCATGATTGTGCTGATTATCATTCTTGTAAGGAATATTATTGGAAAACCGGTAGCCGAACTGAATAATGTTGCGTCAAGGATTGCCGAAGGCGATTTGGAGCAGTCCATCCGGCATACTTCCAATGATGAGCTTGGCGAGCTGGCGAAGAATTTCGGCAAGACCGTAGTTCGTCTAAGGGATTATGTGGACTATATTAACGAGATATCCGAAAAACTACAGGAAATCTCCGAGGGTAATCTTGCATTTACCCTTACCC
>CATLIP010000134.1 GCA_949957035.1 uncultured Lachnospiraceae bacterium | reverse complement strand
AAGTTTGGGATCTCTGAAATCATCCACAGGTCCTGCCTGCAAATCTCCAAATACTTTGACAATTTTATCCGTAATATCCTCGTCGGATCTGCCTTCTACAAATTTCAGATTAAGCTTCTTTACTATATTATGTTCTTTTGCATGAGAAAAAGCATCCTCAAAATCATCCCAGTCAAGATTCATTCCGTAGAATTCAATATCAAAATCAACCGTATTGAATTCATCTACCAGCATCTGCGGAAACTTACCGACCCATTCCTGAAGCCTTTTTCCTTTTACAACCTTATTAAGCGTGCTGTCGTTTGGAATCGTCTTCCCATTTACATTAATCTTTGTTTCCATCCGATAAGGATTGTACCTAACGTATAACTGAGCCATTTGTATTTCCTCCTTTTATCATAGCCGTAACTATCTTCTCAACATATGCCAAGCCGCTTGTTTTTATTAACTGCTTTTCTTCATTTTCAGCGTCTTCTACTTTGATATTCTTGAATGTTCTGGCATAGTACTTCTTTAGATTCATCTGCTCAAATTTATCCACATAATTATATAGCTCTCTTTCCTCAGACCGTGAAAGATTACCATCTGCATATTGTTTCGCAAGATATCCTGCTCTCGATGAGACAGGACAAACCATAGGATTCTTAAATCCCTTTCCATGCAGTATCTTTACCTGCCTTTGTATAGCATCCTCCAGATTCTCTTCTTCAATATTAAAAGTATCAATCTTATTTATAACAAACAAAACAGGCGTTCTTTTAATAGTTAATTTAACAAAATCCAGATGTTCGCTTTCGTCATTCGTAGCAAGCTGTGTAGCATTCATCACATAAATAAGAAGATTATAATTTCTTCTCCTGAGCAGCCTTGACGTTATCTGCTTATGTTCCGTATCTCCACTAAAATTAACCCCGGGAGAATCATTTACAACTATTCTTTGTTCTGACAATCCTCCCCGAAACTTTGTGCTTACCACGATTTTATCCGAAGAATTCTTTTCATTATCATTCAAAAGTTCTTCTTTACCGGCCGTAAGCACCAAATCATGATCATATTCCGCTGAATGGCCGTCTTCAAAGGCTTTATTCACTATACAATGTATCTTACTTGTACATGCCATATTTTGGGATAAGCAGATGTACTTACCAGTAAGTGCATTAATGAATGTTGACTTTCCTGCACTCATTGTTGCTGTTACCATTACTCCAAAAGGTTCCTGCCTTTTAAATAAAATATTTTTTTCTATGAGCTGAATATACTTTTTCTCTTCTGCCAATCTAGGGTCTTTTGATAACTGTTTCAACCTTTTTCTATTATTTGTGAAAACCTTAAAAATATTGTCAACAAGATTACTATCTGCATAAATTTCAAAATCGTTGTTATATCTATCCTTCATTTTTAGAATTTTATCTGCATCTTCAGGCTTAAATTCATAAGCCAAAATATGCATAAAATCCAATAATATGTAATACTTGTACCATGAAATATCATGTTCAATTTCTTGCTTATTTGAATCAAAAATAATTTTTTCATATGCCGACAACTGCGCACTCTCATATTTTCTTCGATTCCAGCCTCCTGCTTTCACATAACTGCTAAGCCTTTTCATATACTCACTTCTATTCTCCCTAGTATCTGATAAAATCGGATTATGTATAATAATATGAGACATTGTCAAATACGCTGTATTTATATCCTCCACCTCCTGACAAATACTTGTTCTTTTTCCTAAATCTTCTCTTTTTCGCTTCTTTTCCTTTTGTATCCTTCTATATCTTCTTCCATTCTTCTTCACATGAACTCCTCCTATGAGATTACTTCTATCAGATTGCTCTGATTTCGTTCCCATTATACGCTTTCTCAAAGACATATAATGTCACTCTGACAAATATTTTCATTTTTTCTTATATTTTACAAAATATGACATAATTCAACATAATAAACCCAAAAACAGTATACATGTTTAACTAAAAAATGTCCATAATAATCTGATAGTTTATCTGAAATCACCAAAGGTGGTTAAACTTCTACTTTCTTCTTGACTTTTTTTAAGTTTTATATAAACTCTCCATTACAAAAGGTGTAAAATCTTTGACAGTTCGATAAAGATTTTACACCCTTTTATGACTTGCTTTATAATTATATGACGACATGTTCCAGCATACCCTTTTGCCGCAGAAATCCGCATCTCCTGCCTTCACCTCTCTGCCGATTCCTTACCGGAATCTCTGGTACTTCCTCTTCCGTTCCTCCTTCACCTCATCTCCGGTTCTGAAAGTAACGCAGCGCATCCAGTTCCTCAAGTCTCTTTTGCTTTCCGCTCTCCTCCATAATCTGAATGTATTTTACGCGCAGCTTCCACTTCCTCAACTGCTCAGCCTCAAACTGTTCTATCTCTTCCTTCGTAGGACCGGTAAGCTCCCCGCCGCTGCTGGTAACGGTGCAGTTCCTCACGTCTCCGTTCTCATCCAAATCAAACACATAGCTCTTGCTCGCCTGATGCCCTGCCACATCACCTCCATAGGACGCCGCCACCGTATTGTCCCACCTGTCATAATCCTCCTTCCACTGCCTGAGCTTCGCCACAATCTGTCTCGCATAAGCAGGATCGGCGTCCATTTTCTGCTGAAGCTTTTCCGGTATGAGTATCGCTATCCGTCCGGGACCGATACTTCCGTAATTTCTCTGCAGATCCCCGCGTGTCTGGGGTGGATTCTCGCCTGTAGGACGCCAGTCGTTCAATGCGTCTGCGTCGGTATCTTTCTGAAAATATTTCCAAAAAGGAAAATCATTCCTCTGCCAGTTTGCCGGAGAAATGTCCGCATTTCCCACATGGGTTATGACATGATACTGTGAAAATCCGTCTGCAAAATTCGTTGCCTCTATATTTCCGGCGTTAAATAATTGGCTGACGGCTGAAACATAATCCACAGAGCCAGCCATTTTCTTTGCATAGGCTTCCCGAAAAGCATTTGCCGAGTTTTTATCCCCTATCTTGTCCAGACGTTCCTGATAAGTTTCGCCCATAAAAAGCTCGTTCGATCTTGCCGCTGCAAGCTCTGCAAAACTCATGCCTGCATTATGAGCAGCCGCCTCATTCTTCTGATACTGCCTTTCCATCCCGTATCTCTTTGATTTCCCAGTCACTCCAAACTCCATTTTCGTCCCTCCAACCGATTCTTCTAAACTATTCCATCCAAATTTTCAGTTACTCCAAATTTCCCTCATTCTTCATCATCACAGACAAGATAAATACCTTGCCCTCCACACGAAAATCCATTGCTCCTTGATATTTCTCTGCGGTACTCTTAATATTGGCAAGCCCTATCCCATGGGAATTTTTATCTGCCTTCCCTGTCACCGGGAACTCATCTTGCCCCTTTCTTGCAATCCACCCGTCGAAGCTGTTCTCCACCTTCAAAATCAGAAGATTCCCTTTCTGCAAAGAGGACAGCCGGATAAAAACCTCTGCATGCGCATCCTTTTCACTCATCCTCCTGCACGCCTCTATCCCATTATCCAAGGCATTTCCAAGGATAACGCCAATATCATAGCTTCGGATATGAAGCTCTTGCGGAAACATCAGATGCTCCACATCCATCCCAAACTTTGGCATCTTCCGCACCGCTTCATGGTATTTCATATTCAGCAAGGTATCCACGACCGTATTCCCGGTTTGAAAACGGACTTCCAGCTTATCAAAATTTCGGCTAAGCTCTGACAAATAAGCGTTAAGCTCTTCATTATCCTTAGCTTGATTTCCGGCAGAAAGCTGCCATATGACGGAGAGCGTATTCTTCATGTCGTGTTTCATACTGCGGATTCCGGAATAGACCCGCTCCATCTCTTCCATATGCTCCTTTAAGCTTTCCACCTGTTTCTCAAGGATGATTCTGCCGCTTTGTTCCCGGTTCCAGTAAACCATGTCCTGAAACAACTTCACCCCTTGCAGGATAGAGAGCAGCGACAAAAGCAGGATTGCCGGAAGCACTATGTTCAATACCGGATATCTTTGATACAGTGTTTTCGAGAAACCATCCTCCATTGTGACAATTATGATACGCAGCAGCAAACAAATCAACATGCCCACAGCCGCTGGAGTAAGAATGAACAGAAGCTCCGTCTTGTGAATGGCATACTCCTTTTCATGGAAATTTTCCACAATTTTTTTCAGGGGCAGGTACATAAGCAGCGCAATGGCAAGATACTCCAGAATCCACTCGCAAATCAGACCGGTATTGACTGCGATACGAAAGGCATTTTCCGACCGGATGACACCATGTCCGAAACACCAGTTCCACACATAGAGCATCCTATCCCCCAGCCCGCCAAGCAAAATAACCGACGCATAACGGCTGATGTCTGCAATCGCCTGAAAAGCAACCACAAGAAAAACGGTAATCAAACGAAACGCCCGATAAAAACAGAGGGCAAGAACAGCCAAAATGGACAGCGCCGCCCCAAGTTTCCAGACTGCCGTCCTGTAATCCCAGATTTCCCAGGGTTCTATCTGCTCAAGCGCCATCTTCAATCCCACATACATGGCTGCCGCCCCCAGGCCGTTCAGACGCTTATTCTTCATCCTCTCCTCCAGGAAGTTTCCGTAAAAATACGGCAGACAGCATCCCTGAGACAGGTAGAGGAGAAACGGGAAAAGGATATTTAATACCTCAAACACAGGAAACACCGCCATTCTGTAAATACCACATATAAGCCTTCACGAATTCGCCATACTTCTTCTTTGCCAGATACACTCCTTCGCCATTCGCAAGGGTGATGCTGTCATTGCCGTATTCTTTAATATGCGCCATATTTACGAGATACGCCCGGTGGCAGCGGTAAAATCCTTCTTCTAACTGTCCGCTCAATTCTTCCATAGAGGCATAGATTTCTATACATTCCCTGACTGTGTGTATCTCTACCTTCTTCCCCCGGCTCTCGATATACAAAATATCGTTCTGGTCAATTCTTAGGTTTCTGGCCCTTATAAACAGTTCTCTTTTTCCTTTCTTTCTGACTGCTTCTTTCTCCGCCCGTTCAAGGACTTCTGCAAATTTCTTCTCATCCAAAGGCTTCAGCAAATATTGGAATGCATACAGGTCAAGGGCGTCGAAGACATACTCCTTAATTCCTGTAATGAATATCAGCACCGTTTTCTCCTGCTTTTCCCGCAGACGCCTTGCTGTTTCGATACCGTTCATGCCGGACATTCGGACATCAAGGAAAACAAGATCGAACCATTCTCCTGACGCCAGCAGTTCCTCCCCTGTGGCGTAGGATTTAATCCGGCTTACAGGCTTCTGCTTTTTTATCAAGCCACATATATGCTCTCTGACCGCCCTTTCGTCATCCACTACCGCAATATCCAAAATCCATCACCTCAATTCCAACAACGGTTTTCACTTATTATATCGGCAATCCTTTCTCATTTTTCAAGCATAGGGAACGAAATAACTATTTTTCGGGAACGAAAGAATTTTTCATTTTCTTCATTGACAGATTCGACTAAATATGCTAAATTATGTTAAACAATACATGATGTGTTGCCAAAAAGTGACAACATTTATCTTATTTTCTACTTTGGCAATTTCTGCTGAGGATTCACCTACCAAAGATAAAACCTGAAAGAGAATACCGCTTACATAATTGTTCTTACAGAACGGATGAAGATTTCAACGCAAAGGAATACAAAAGACAGCGACTATTGAATATCGGACAGGAGGAGTTTATGTTTGAACAGGAATAAGAAGGTTATTCTGCCGTCAGTGCTGGGAGATCAGAAGACCCGGCAGGAGGTTATGGATGAAATCAAGAGCAGCCCGTCTACATATCGCGCATTTATGAGGTTAAAGCCTGAATTTCAGGAGGATTTCATTGAATTCTGCATGGGCGTAAGAGGAATGAAGATGACATATGACACATTCTTCAAGTATATCTTTGATGCAGAGGTTTACCCCGAACGCCTTTCCGCATTTTTATCAGAGGTTATCGGCCGTCCGCTGAAAATCAAGCGCGCGTTAGGGAATGAACACCGCCGAATCTCAGAAAAGGCGTCCCTTGTGATTCTGGATCTAATCGTGGAATTCACGACAGGAGAGCTGGCGGATGTTGAGATTCAGAAGTTTGGATACCTGTTCCCGGGCGAGCGGGCAAGCTGCTATGCAGCCGATATGATGATGCGCCAGTATGAGCGTGAAAAGAACAGACGGGGAGATAAGTTCAATTACAAAGACCTAAAGAAAATCTATACTATCGTGATCATGGAAAATAGCAGTGCAGAATTCAAAGCATTTCCGGATTCCTATATCCACAGGGGCGAATGGAAATTCGACACTGGCCTGAAGATGAATCTTTTGCAGGAATTTTACTTTATACCGCTTGATATTTTTCTTGAGACGACGGATAATAAAGATAAGAGTACCATAAAGAACGAATTGGAAGCATGGCTGTATTTTATCGGATCAGATAAGCCGGAGCATATCTGTAAAGTATTACAGCGCTATCCCCAATTTGAAGAGCTGTATCGGGATATTGAATATTTCCGATATCACCCGGAGGAGGCAATCAATATGTTCTCAGAAGCATTACGGATTATGGATGAAAATACGGCGACCTATATGATAGCAGAAAAAGAACGGTTGATAAAAGAAAAGGAAAGGGAAATCAAGGAGTTGGATTCCGAACTCAAAGAGAAAGATACTACCCTCAGAGAGCTGGATTCCGAACTCAAAGAGAAAGATACTACCCTCAGAGAGCTGGATTCCGAACTCAAGGTCAAGGACGCTTCTCTCAAGGAACTGGATTCCGAACTCAAGGTCAAAGATGCTTCTCTCAAGGAACTGGATTCCGAACTCAAGGTCAAAGACGCTTCTCTCAAGGAACTGGATTCCGAACTC
>CATLIP010000133.1 GCA_949957035.1 uncultured Lachnospiraceae bacterium | reverse complement strand
ACTCAAACTCTTCCAGCATCTCATCCGTAGTCCTAAGGAACAGCGGCGACTGGTTGTCCGCATCGGAAAATCCCTTTCCCGCCATGATGATACGCCGGTATACCTCGTCGTCCGGCTCCATAAAATGCACGTCGCAAGTCCCCACCACAGGCTTTTTGAAACGTTCCCCCAGCTCCACGATTTTCCGGTTGATCTCCTTCAAATCTTCTTCACTCTGAACCTTTGTCACCCGCTCGCTTTCAATCATAAACCGGTTGTTGCCAAGGGGCTGTATTTCCAGATAGTCGTAGAAATTCACAATCCGCGCAATCCGCTCCTCCGACTTCTCATTCAATAATGCCTGATAAAGCTCTCCCGCCTCACAGGCGCTCCCCACAATCAGCCCCTCCCGGTACTTCGACAGCTCGCTCTTGGGTATTCTTGGCCTTCTGGCATAGTATTCCAGATGGGACTTAGACACCAGCGTATAAAGGTTCACCCGCCCAATCTCATTTTTAGCAAGGATAATCACATGATAGGTGGGCAGCTTCTTCACCGCATCCCCATTGTTGGCCCCGAACTGGTTCAGTTTCGTAAGGTCTGTGATATTCCTGTCTCTTAACATCTCAATAAACTTCACGAAAATCTCCGCCGTCGCCCCTGCGTCGTCCACAGCCCGGTGATGGTTTTCCAGAGAAATATGAAGGGCATTTGCCACCACATTCAATTTGAACTTGGATAGGGTGGGAAGCAGAATTCGCGCCATCGCCACCGTATCCACAGAGGTAAAGTCCGGCACAATATCCTGATATCTACAGTTCTGTTCAATAAACCCTACGTCAAAGGAGGCATTGTGCGCCACCAAAACGGCGTCACCGATAAATGCAAGAAACTCAGGCAACGCCGTCTCAATATCCGGCGCGTCCAGCACCATCTCATCCGTAATGCTGGTTAGCTGGGTAATCTGGAAGGGAATCGGCACCTTAGGATTCACAAATGTACTGAACTTCTCCGTAATCTTCCCCTGCTCCACCTTCACGGCGCCGATTTCGATAATCTTATCCTTAATCGGACTGAACCCCGTGGTCTCCAAGTCAAATACCACATACGTCCCGCAAAGCGGCTGTCCTTTCTCATTCACAGCCACATCCGCAAGGTCGTCCACCAGATATCCCTCCACACCGTAAATGACCTTGAAAGGATCGTCCTTGTCAAGGGTCTCGATATAGTGGTTGGCGTCCGGGAATGACTGCACCACCCCGTGGTCTGTGATGGCTAACGCCTTATGCCCCCAGTCATGGGCGCGTTTCAGCAAATCCTTTACCTCCGTCACGCCGTCCATGTCGCTCATTTTCGTATGGCAGTGCAGCTCCACACGTTTCTTAGGCGCCGTATCTTTGCGGGACTCTGTAAAATCACTGATTTTGCGGATGCCTGCCACAGAAGAAATAACCAGCTCACCGTCAAATTTATCAATATTCGTCACGCCTTTGATTTTCAGGAATGCGCCCATTTTTACTTCGCCTAGTATGTCGGGGAGCTGGTCATTTCTGACAAACAGCTTGATTGTGATGGTATCCGTAAAGTCAGTCACAGAGAATATGACAATCGTCTTCTCATTGCGAATCTCACGTGTCTCAAAACTGATCACTTTCCCCCGGAACGTAATCTCTCCCATCTCGCCTACTACCTGGCGAAGCTCCATCGGTTCGTCGTTAAAGTCGCGTCCATAGACCAAATTCGGGTCGTCTGAGGATTTCCCCCATGAGCCTTTGGAAAAGCTTCTTTTTTTCGATACACCGAAAGAACTTTTAAAATTTTTATTTTCTTTCGGTATGCCTGCATTTTCAGATCCGTCGCCGGATGTCTGGCTCTTTTTGCCCACATCCCGTCCGGCAGCCTTTCCCGCTGCCTTCCCGAAGCCGCCGGACACATCCGCTCCATTGCCGGAATGATTTTCACCATTCTGCCCGAAAGCGTCATCCCAGGTGAGTATTCCTTCCCCGTCTGCCTGCGTTCCCTTCTTCCTGGCATTTACCTGCTGGATGACGGCGTTCACTTTCAGAATCTCTTCCACTTCCTGTTTCAGTTTTATCTCGTTATATTTTAAAGTGCTCTCCTTAGGCTTCTCATACCGCACCCGAATCTCAATGGGACGCCGGAATCTGTGCCGGAACACATCCGCAAGATAATTGGTAATCGACTCCCGTTTCCCCTGCGCCACAATGGAATCCCTAAGCGTAAGGCACAGGATATTCTCATCCTGGAACTCGAAACTTGAATTCTGGAGCATACTGCGTTCCACCACACTCTTTTGGTCAAGTTCCAGAAGGAAACTGTCGAAATACTCATTCATCAGATTCTCCGGCGTATACTGCTCAGACAGGTCGTACTGCTCCTTCACCTCAATCTTTATAAAGCTGCGCCCGAACAACTGCTCCTTTAACTTCCGTTCCACCTCATAGACACATTTTTTCTGAATCAGGTAACGGCTTAACAGATGCACCTTAATAAAGTCCCGTTCCGAATTTGTGGTCACTTTGCTGACCTCAGCCTGCTCAAATATGCCGTGGAGTTCATCATCTACTTTTAATGTAGGAAATACCTCAAAGAATGGCTTACTCATTCCAGTTCAACAACTCCTGTCTCAATGTCTCTAATAGCTGGTCTTCCTTTACCTTCTTTACAACCTCGCCCTTCTTAATCAACAGCCCTTCGCCGATGCCGCCTGCAATCCCTATGTCTGCCTCCTTCGCCTCGCCTGGCCCATTGACCACGCATCCCATGACAGCCACCTTGATATTCAGCGGGATATCCTCCACCATCTGCTCCACCCGGTTCGCAAGCCCGATTAAGTCAATCTTCGTCCTGCCGCAGGTTGGGCAGGAAACCACCTCAATACCTCCCTTGCGCAATCCCAGTGTCTTGAGTATCAGTTTCGCAGACCGAATCTCCTCCACAGGATCGCCTGTCAATGACACACGGATGGTATCGCCGATGCCCTGGTTGAGAATCAGCCCTAACCCGATAGAGGACTTAATATTTCCCGCAAGAAGGGTTCCCGCCTCCGTAATGCCTACATGCAGGGGATAAGGGCATTCTCTGGCAATCAGCTCATGGGCCTTCACACACATCATCACATCCGAGGACTTAATACTTACCACCAGATTGCCGTACCCCATCTTCTCAATCATATGTACCTTGTCCATGGCGCTCTCCACTAATCCTTCGGCAGTCACGCCTCCGTACCGTTCCAACAAAGGCTTCTCTAAAGACCCGCTGTTGACCCCTACCCTGATGGGGACCTGATACTCCTTTGCCGCATCTACCACAGCCTGTACCCTTCCTGCGTCCCCGATATTGCCGGGATTAATCCGAATCTTGTCCGCACCGTTCTCAATGGCGGCAATGGCAAGCCGATAATCAAAATGGATGTCCGCCACCAATGGGATATGGATGTTCTCTTTAATCTGACCAATGGCCTGAGCTGCCTCCATGGTTGGTACGGCACAGCGGATAATCTCACAGCCAGCCTTCTCAAGAGCCAAAACCTGCGCTACCGTCCCTGACACATCCTCTGTCTTCGTGTTTGTCATAGACTGGATGGCAATAGGGCTTCCTCCCCCGATTGTAACATCTCCAATCTGAACCTTTCTTGTCTCATCTCTGTACATACCGCTTCTTACCCCTTTCTATTTTTCCTGCCTAAACCATAGTTTATGAATTGTAATGAAATACCCCTCTACCGCATATCTAAGCCCGATAGAGGGGTATCCTTATCACTCTTTTATCAATACTAACTGTTCGCCGTACTCCCGTTCCGTCAAGGTAAGCTGCTCCTGATCCACACTGTAATCAAAAGTGGTAATTACCGTCGATAACGCCTGCCGGATCTCTTCCTCCGTATACTGTCCGCCTGTCTTGTCAGCCAGCTTCTGAAATCCCGCCTCATCCGGCGTGATGGTAATGGTCTTCTCATCCTTATTCAGCGTATACTTCATATCCACATCCACACTTAAGGTTTCTTCTGCCTCCGGAATCGTAATTACCATAGAACCATTCTTCAAAATAGACATATTAAAACTTCCGTCTTCATCCGCCCAGTCACCTTCCAATGGATTCGTCGTAAATAACTTCATAAGCAGCAGAGCGACTCCCACAATGATTACGACTGTCGAAACCGCGGTAACGATTCTCCATATTTTACTTCTCTTCACTTCATCATTCTTCGCAATCATCTGTCTTTGTCCCCACTCTTTCTATATCATTTCCTGCTTTTTATTATATGTGCTTTTTCCTATGATGTCAACGGACGACTTTTTTGGAAAGGCCAAAGAGACAGAGGCGTATTACCCTTCTGTCTCGACCAACAGATAGAACCCCTTGTCCGTCTTCTCAATCTTCTGAATGATACCTTTGCGGGCGTGCAACCGCTCGCTTGTCCTGTAAATTCCGGACATGGCAATGGACGGCTCCACCAGATAGGTATACTGCCCCGTCACGGCGCTCCTCTCACTGATTTCAACCTCCTGCCCTTCCTTGACAAGCCCTTCCCGCTCCATCTTAAAACGGTCTACCCTCATAATCTTCCACGCTCCATCTTAAACAGTCTGCTTCCGATTGTCAGGCTTCCAGAAGTTTTGTAATCTCTTCCGGCTCCGGCATGGAACGGATTGCACCCTTCTTCATGGTAATCAACGCCGCACCACCATTGGCATAAGTCAGGATATCCCCCAGGAGCTCTTCGGTCAGGTTCTCAAGCCCGTGTGTCAACACCCCGTTAATCGCGCATCCGCAGAAAGTATCCCCCGCCCCGGTCGTCTCAATCGCCTTCACGGTAAATCCTTTGCGCTCCACGCGCAAATCCTTATAATACGCCCTGCTGCCATCCTTCCCCATGGTCAGGAAAATCAACGGAATCTGATACTTCTCCTGAAGAAAACGGATTCCTTCATCATAATCTTCCTTGCCAGAGATAAACTGAATCTCATTATCCGAAATCTTGAGCACATCACAATACTGAAAACCAAACTCCATCTGCTCCTTCGCCTCATCTAAGGAACGCCAGAGCGGCGGACGTAAATTCGGGTCAAATGTAATCAAACATCCGGCTTCCTTCGCAGCTTCCAAAGCCTTCTTCGTCGCCGCCTTTACAGGTTCGTCCGTCATAGAAAGCGTGCCGAAATGAAAGACCTTAGACTGGCGGATTAACTCAAAATCCACCTCATCCTCCGTCAACATCATATCCGCTCCGGGCTTACGGTAGAAAGAAAACTCCCGGTCGCCGTCCGGAAAAGTATGTACGAATGCAAGCGTCGTAGGAATCTCCGGATCCAGTATCAATCCCTTTGTCTCAATTCCAAGCTCCTCAATCGTACCCTTCAGCAGGCGGCCAAACTGATCCTCGCCCACTTTCCCGATAAATGCCGTCTTTCTTCCAAGTTTATTCAACATTGCAAGCACATTGCACGGCGCGCCGCCGGGACATGCCTCAAATAGATTATTCCCCTGATCGCTCTTTCCATTCATCGTAAAATCAATTAACATCTCGCCTAATGCCGTTACATCATATAATTTGTCCATACACCAGTCTCCTTCTTTCCATTTCAAGTTTGTAAATATTTTAACATATGACGGAGAATTTTAAAAGGGGGACAATTTTTATAAATGCTTTTTCAGAAGTAGTTTGAGATAATTTTTCTTAAAATTACGGACAGAGCCAAAAAATTCTTGCTCTGATCGGGAAAATATATTAGCATCTGCCTTTTCTCTTAGGAGTTCCATTGTACATAGTAAATCAGCAACTTGAAAAAGTTTATAATTCATGGGTTTTACTTTCCGAAACTCTACTTGAACATAGAGCGTATGAAAAACAGAAGTCAAGATCTTTGTCAGTTCAACCTGTCCATTATCATAGTAAACAATAATATGGTCAAATTGTCTCCAAAAATCTTGATGTATTCTGAATACATCTACAATCGCCTTGGACACTTTGGAAGTTAAAGAGACTATATCCTGACATTCATCCTTTCTAATCTTCACACAGACATACCTGATATTCAATCTTCTTGTGAAATGAAACAGTGCATGAAAGAGTCTTTTACGCTCCTCCATATAATCATTCCTATACACAGATTCCCGTCGGATTAAGGGCCCCGTATGGACAGCATGCTGCTTATATCCGAGATTCCTCAGATGCCCTTCAAGATCACAGATATTCTTTGTAATATCAACTTTCTGATTATGTAAGACCATGGAAACTATGTAGAAGGGGGGCATGAGAATCATATGGGCCAAAATCACCAGATTCATCAATAAAAACACTTAATAACTTTTCTTTCATGATCATTCTCTTTAAATACAAATCTTTCTTTGTAACAAAAATGGCGAGGAAATTCCCCGCCGTTTCGGTGGACCAGGGTCTTTCGACCAGCCCTGTCAGTGATATCACTGTTTTTATCTATTTACAATTATAATAGTCTTATCCATTTTTTGCAAGCTATTTTATGCCTTCTTTCTCCGTTCAACCTCCATCACAAGCAGAATCCTCTCACAATCCGCCCCTTCCATCTCGTCCACCTCTATCATCTCATTCAGCCTTGCAATCCGCGGCAGCAGCGTATTACGGTGCAGCTTCATCTTCGCTGCGGTAGAAGCCACATTACGTTTCATCCGCAGATACCAGTAAAGAGTCTCATAGAGTTCTCTCCCAATCTTCTCAAGCTCCTCCGGATAAAAGGGCGCAAGCTCCATCTGCTCGCTCATACAGTCCACAGCAAGCTCATAGTAATAATTTTCAACCAGCCAGACATTGCCCCGATCCTTCATCTTCCCGGCAAGAGAAAGCACCCTCTCCTGAAGCCTTACATTCTCTTCTTTTTCCGATACATCCTGAAAGCCGTTACCGACCGCCACATGCCCGTCCCGGCCGCGCATACACTC
>CATLIP010000132.1 GCA_949957035.1 uncultured Lachnospiraceae bacterium | reverse complement strand
TCTTTATTTCATGTACAGCACCACACCTATTCCTCTCTGGAGCCCCGACTCTCATTAAGTTATAACGCACGTCCCGATTTGACATTCAAAGCGGCATATACCCACATGACACAATACGTTCACCTCCAGCCGGTGATTACGAAGGATAATGTTACCATGCGGATTGACACGGTAGTCTTCTATCAGATTACAGATCCAAAGATGTTCTGCTATGGAGTGGCGAATCCGATTATGGCCATTGAGAATCTGACAGCGACAACACTGCGTAACATTATCGGTGATCTGGAGCTTGACCAGACATTGACATCCAGAGAGACGATTAATACGAAGATGCGGGCGTCCCTAGATGTAGCCACAGATCCATGGGGAATCAAGGTAAACCGCGTAGAGTTAAAGAACATTATTCCACCGGCGGCAATTCAGGATGCTATGGAGAAGCAGATGAAGGCAGAGCGTGAACGTCGTGAGGCAATTCTCAGGGCGGAAGGCGAGAAGAAGTCGACCATCCTTGTGGCAGAAGGTAACAAAGAGTCTGCAATTCTGGATGCCGAGGCGGAGAAGCAGGCGGCAATCCTGCGTGCCGAGGCACAGAAAGAGGCCATGATTCGCGAGGCGGAAGGTGAAGCTGAGGCTATTTTAAAGGTACAGAAGGCCAATGCAGACGGTATCCGTTTCCTGAAAGAAGCGGGAGCAGATGAGGCAGTGCTTACCATGAAGAGCTTAGAGGCATTTGAAAAAGCGGCGGACGGCAAGGCCACGAAGATTATTATTCCCTCAGAGATACAGGGAATTGCGGGATTGGTGAAGAGCGCTAAGGAAGTAATTGAGGAATAGCGGCAAAAGGAGGCGGCCACATGACACATGTATTGATTCTGGAGGACGACAGGGTTTCCATGGAAGCTCTTGAGAAGATTCTTAAGGAGTATTCAGAGAATATCTGTGTTCATGCCGCCTCTTCTTATGAAGAGGCAAAAGGACTTTTGCTCCAGGATATTCGGTATGGGTTATTCCTGCTGGATGTGAATCTGGGAGGTGAGAACCGGGAGGATATCGGCGGGATTCTGTTCGCGAGAGAGATTCGGGAGCAGTTTTGCTATACATTTACCCCGGTTGTCATGGTCACTTCCGTTGGAGCCATGGAGATGCAGGCATATAGAGAATTACACTGCTATCAGTACATTATGAAGCCATTTCACCCGGAGCAGGTGAGGGAAGTGGTGGGGAAGGTTCTTCACCAGGAGAAACAGGAAGAGCCGCCCTCCATTATGGTAAAACGGGATGGCGTTAATTATCAGGTCAGGTGTGAAGACATCCGTTACATAGAGGCGGTACACAGAGGCGTCTGCCTCCATCTGAAAGAGGATGACTGGAAAGTGCCTTATGTGACGCTTAAGGATATTTTATCCCGAGTTCCGGAAGGAATGTTTTTGCAATGTCACAGAGTCTTCGCCGTAAATCGGCGGGAGGTGGAGTATTACGATACGGTGAACCGAATCGTGAAGCTTAGAGACTGTGAGGATGTGATAGAGATTGGCGTCACATATAAGGCAGAGATAGGGAGGCTTGTAAGTGGCTAACTGGGCGAAGAAATTTTTATATCGAATCTTTTGCGTGCTTGCAATGCTGGTATCCGTGTATCTGATAGTAGATTTTTTGGTCAGCGGTTCCTTTGATTATCGGATTTTTACTATGTTTCTTTTGCTTACAGTGGTGGAGATATGGGGGATTATCGACTGGCGGAGGAACTATCTTTTGATTCAGCAGAAGGAATCGGAATTAAAGCTGTATCAGCATTATATCCGGCCCTTGGAGGAGTTGGTGAAGGAGATACGCGCCAAGCAGCATGAGTTCGATAACCATGTCAATGCTATCTTGAATATGCATCTGACGGTGAGTGATTACGAGGAATTGGTGGCCCGGCAGTCGGCCTATATTACAGAGGTAATACGGGATGACGGCAGCAGGAAGTATCTGCCCCTTCTCAGGATTAGCGACAAGGTGCTGGCGGGCTTTCTCTACAGTAAGATTGTACGTGCGCCGTCATATGTGAAGACGGAGATAGAGGTGAAGAGCTTAGAGATTATTTCTGGAATTTCGGAGCATCATTTGATTGAGATTGTGGGTACGTTGGTGGATAATGCTTATGAAGCATGTACAGAGGAAATGAACCGAGTGTTAATGGAACTGGATTCGGAGAACGACAGGCTGGTTTTCCTGATTAAGAATCAGGTACAGGGTATAAAGTTGAAGAATATCCACAGGTTTTTTGAGAAGGGGTATTCGACGAAAAAGGATGCTGACCGTCATGGGCTGGGGCTGTATCATGCAAAGATGCTGATTGGGCGGTATCATGGGGATATTGTGGTGGGTATGGAGAAGGTGGATGGGGCAGATTTTATCTGTATGAAGGTGGTCGTGTAAGGAACTACCGGTACAACATTGTAGAACAGGCAGTTGGTATGCTGTGTCAAGAAAACAGGGGTTCCCCGCGTACGGGGAGCGCAAAAAGAGAGGAGAAATCGCTATGAGGAACCATGAGGTTACAGACAGGCAGCCTTTGTTGAAGGAGGACGGTTCCCTGAGGGAACCGGGATGGTCCAGACAGTTGGTGCAGCGTTACGACCGTTCCATGATTCAAGCGCCGGCTTTCCGGATTAAGGAGTGGGACTATTATCTGGTGCTAAACGAAGATTTTGCAGGGGCATTTACCGTGTCGGACGACGGGTACATCGGCTTACAGTCCGTATCGTTGTTGAATTTTAAGGAGGGATGGGAGCATACGGAGACGATTCTGAATCCGTTTCCCTTGGGAAGGCTCAATATGCCGTCTACCTCCGAGGAGGGGGATACGGTTTACCATGATAAGCGGCTGCATATTGAATTTCGAAAGAAAGAGGGCATGAGGAGGATTCTGTGTAAATACCGGAATTTTTATCAGGGGAAGGAACTGGACTGTAACATTACCCTTAGGCAGCCGCAGATGGATACGATGGTGATTGCGACGCCATGGAAAGAGAAAAAGACGGCGTTCTATTATAACCAGAAGATTAACTGCATGTCTGCCAGTGGAAGCATGAGGTTTGACGGGAAGACATATACTTTCAATCCCAAGACGGACTTCGGGACTCTGGACTGGGGGCGCGGGGTCTGGACTTATGATAACCGCTGGTATTGGGGGTCCGGCAACTGCATGGTAGAAGGGAAGCCGTTTGGGTTCAATATTGGATATGGGTTTGGGGATACCCGGGCGGCGTCTGAGAACGTGCTTTACTATGACGGGAAAGTACATAAGCTGGATGATGTGACATTCCATATCCCGGAAGGGGATTATATGAAACCGTGGAAATTTACATCCAGCGACGGAAGGTTCGAGATGGATTTCGTGCCTGTACTTGACCGGGCGGCAAAGACGGCGGCCGTGATTATTGAGACGGACCAACACCAGGTATTTGGGCGGATGAGCGGACGGGCCGTGTTGGATGACGGAAAGGCCATTGAGGTGAAGGATATGATGTGCTTTGCGGAGGATGTACATAATCGCTATTAAGAAATGAGGCGAGGCTGCTGCAGAATGAAACGATTACACAATATATGGTATATTGTGTAATCGTTTCATTCTGCAGCTACCTCGGATTAACTGTTATATAGGGTTAAAATCACTGGCCGGATGCTTACACAGAGGACAGATGAAATCCTTTGGCAGCGTATCGCCTTCGTAGAGATATCCGCAGACACTGCAGATAAAACCTTTCTTTTTCCCTTCAATCTTTGGCGCGGTTTTGATATTCTTCTGATAATAACTGTAAGTAACGGATTCACCGTCAGACAGTGTACGTGCATCCGTTACATCAGCCAGAAACAGCGTATGAGTTCCAAGGTCTGTGGCTGATACCACCTTTGCTGAGATATATGCGTTACAGGCATCTGTTATATATACAATACCATTTTCTGCCCGCTCAAAAGAAATTTCTTTCAGTTTATTGACTTCGGCGCCGCTTTGAAATCCCCAGTGCTTATAAGTGTCGAACCCGGAATCTTCCGTAAGGATAGAGACATTGAAGGCGCCGGTTTGCTGAATCATATCGTGAGTATAATTCTTTTTATTAACCGCCACCGTAATCCTGTTCGGCTCTGTTGTGACCTGTGTTACCGTATTTACAATACAGCCGTTATCCTTCTCACCCTCTTTTGCCGTCAAAATAAAGAGACCGTATGTGAGCTTATGCATTGCTTTTTTATCCATTATTTTTCCTCCTGGTCTGCACCTGTTATTATGGAAATTATACATAATATTTTTTATGTTGGCAACACTTTACATCATAAAATATTCTTTACGAATCTTCCTGTAAATGGTAAGATGGACATGTTACATTTACCAAAAAGGAGAACTCAAAAGACAAATGGAGGGAAATGCTATGAACATGATTCAAGATGTAATGGACTACATTAGAAGCTGTGATGAAGAAATCGGGGATGCGCTTTATCTGGAATTGAACCGTCAGAGACGGAACCTGGAATTGATTGCTTCTGAAAATGTTGTAAGCCCGGCAGTCATGATGGCAATGGGAACGGTGCCGACCAACAAGTATGCGGAAGGCTATCTGGGAAGACGTTACTATGGCGGTTGTGAGCACGTAGACATTCTGGAAGATTTGGCAGTCGAACGTGTGAAGAAGCTTTTTGGCTGCGACCATGCATGCGTGCAGCCTCATTCCGGGGCCAATGCCAACAATGCAGTCTATCAGGCCTTGCTGAAACCGGGAGATACGGTTATGGGATTGAACCTTGCACATGGCGGTCATCTGACCCATGGTTCTCCGGTAAATATGTCGGGACTTCTGTACAATTTCATCCCATATAATGTCAATGACGAGGGATTTTTGGACTATGATGAGATTAGAAGACAGGCGAGGGAGTGCAGGCCGAAGATGATTGTTGCGGGTGCGTCTGCCTACCCAAGAGAGATTCGGTTTGACATCTTTGCGGATATTGCGAAAGAGGTGGGTGCGTACTTGTTTGTGGACATGGCTCATATTGCAGGTCTGGTTGCCGCAGGGTTACACCAGAGCCCGGTTCCTTATGCCGACGTGGTATCCAGCACTACGCATAAGACCTTAAGAGGGCCGAGAGGCGGTATTATTCTGTGCAAAGAAGAGCATGCCAAGGCGATTGATAAGGCTATTTTCCCGGGAACTCAAGGGGGACCGTTAATGCACATTATCGCTGCCAAGGCAGTTTGCTTCGGGGAAGCGTTGAAGCCGGAATTTAAGACTTATCAGCAGCAGGTTGTTAAGAATGCGGGGGCGCTTGCAGAGGCCATGGTTGAAGAAGGGTTCGATTTGGTCAGCGGCGGTACGGATAACCATTTGATGCTGGTTGATTTGCAGAATATGGGTGTTTCCGGAAAGGAGATGCAGAATCGGTTGGATGAAGTGTATATTACCGTCAATAAAAATGCAGTTCCCAATGACCCGGCAAGCCCATTCGTGACCAGTGGGATTCGTATTGGGACTCCTGCCGTTACCACAAGGGGCTTGAAGGAAGAGGATATGGGGACTATAGCAAAATTGATTAAGCTGGCAGTGACGGATTTTGAAGGAAAGGCAGACGAGATTCGTAAAGAGGTCAGTCAGATTTGTGAAAAGTATCCGCTGTACGTTTAAACCAAGTTAAACCGGGAGGAAATCAAAAGAATGATGTTGGAAGAGAAAGCAACAGATTTTATAGAAGAGCTGTCTTCATCAAAACCGGTCCCGGGCGGAGGAGGAGCCTGTGCGGCGGTGGGGGCTTTCGCTGCGGCTCTTGGAATGATGGTGGCGAATCTCACTGTGGGAAAGAAACGCTATGGGGATGTGGAAGAAGAGATAAAGGAGACTCTGGACCGTCTTAAGGGGCTTAAGAATCAACTGATTGTGTTGACGGATAAGGACGCAGAGTGCTTTGAGCCGCTGTCTAAAGCTTACGGACTTCCGAAGGAGACGCCGGAAGAAAAAGCAAATAAGGAGCAAGTGCTTGAGAAGGCGTTATATGAGGCGAGCATCGTCCCGTTGGAATTGATGGAAACACTCATAAAGGTTATGGAGTGTCTCGAGACTCTGGGCAAGAAGGGCAGCAGGATTGCGGTCAGCGATGTGGGAGTCGGAATTTTGTTTGCTCAGTCGGCGCTTGAAGGAGCATCTTTGAATGTATTTATCAATACAAAACTTATGAAGGATGAGGAGCGGGCACAGGAATTGAACCGGAAGACAGATAGATTGATACAGGAAGGGACAAGATTCAGGGAACGAATCTATGCAGAGGTGTGTGCAAAAATTCGATAATGATTAAGAGGGAGATAGCGAGATGAGTATAGACATGAGAGGAACCGACGTTGCAAAGTCCATGAAGGAGGAATTGCTCAAAGAAGTAGACGCCTTGAGAAAAAGAGGGATTGTCCCCTGTCTTTCCATCATCAGGGTAGGCGGGCGCGCTGACGACCTGGCCTATGAGCGGGGGGCAAGAAAGCGCATGGAGATAACCGGAATCGAATGCCGGGTGACAGAGCTTAGCCAGGATGTAAGCCAGGAGGAATTTGAGCAGACATTTTCCAAGATTAATGAAGACCCGGGCGTACATGGAATCCTCTTGCTTCGCCCGCTTCCAAAGACACTCGACGAGGAGCCCATCCGGGCAATGATTGCTCCCGGGAAAGATGTAGACGGCATGAGCCCGGTGAATATGGCGAAGATTTTCGCCGGAGATGAGACGGGATTTGCGCCCTGTACCGCAGAGGCGGTCATGGAGATGCTTCGCTATTATGGGATTTCGCCCAAGGGGAAAAAGGTGACAATTGTAGGGAGAAGTATGGTTGTGGGACGCCCTTTGGCGATGCGTTTACTCAAGGAACACGCCACGATTACGGTATGCCATACTCAGACAGAGAATTTGGCGGCAGCATGACAGAGCTTGGAACCTACGGCTGTTTTGC
>CATLIP010000131.1 GCA_949957035.1 uncultured Lachnospiraceae bacterium | reverse complement strand
ATAGCCAAGAACAGAATCGCCCACATAATTATAGTGAGGCACCTGAACCTTGTTGAACAGAATTACATTTTTAAGCTCCGTAGAATTGCCCACCACGGCGCCCTCGCCGACGATTGCATTGCCCCGGATGAAGGCACAATGCCTGACTTCCGCGTTCTTTCCGATAATGGCAGGTCCATGAATATATGCGGACTCAAACACCTTCGCTGACTTTGCGATCCACACATCCTCACCGACCTTTTCATACTCCTCCTCAGAAAGCGTCTCTCCAAGCCGGAGGATGAATTCGCTGATTTTAGGAAGAACTTCCCATGGATAAGTCACACCCTCGAAGATATCCTTTGCAATCGTCTCATCCAATGTGTACAATTCCTTAACTGTTAATTCCTTCATTCTGCCTGTCTTCCTTTCTTTTTCTACTATTTCTTCTCCTTCCCCGGTTTCCGGTACGACTCTGCCGCCTTGTCATAGCACGCCCGAAGCTGGCTCTGGTTACACAGTCCCTTCACCCCTTCCGTCCTGCTTGCAATAAAATGGCTGAGCTTCTGCATATATTCGTCCGGCGTAATCTCTCCATCCGCAACATAGGTAAGCCCCTTCTCCCAGCTTGCCGTCAGCTCCGGGTTTAAAAGCGACTTAATCGAATGTTCCACCACGTCAAAAATCATTTCACCAAGCAGGGTCGGCGTGACAATCTGAGTCTTCTGATTCAGCGCCAGATACTCGATATGAAACAGCTTCTTCAAAATCTCACCTCTGGTAGCGCTGGTTCCGATTCCGCTGCCCTTAATCTGTGCCCGCAGCTCTTCATCCTCAATCAACTGTCCGGCATTCTCCATTGCAAGAATCATAGAACCGGAATTATACCGCTTAGGCGGGGAAGTCTTGCCCTCTTTGATTTCAAGAGACTGCACCGGAAGAACCATACCCTTTTTAAGCGCCTGTATCTTTTTGAAAAACGCGGCGTCGGTACTCCCCTCCGTCCCGTTTTCTTGGCCCTCTTCCTCCTTCCGGGAACTTCTTTCCTGATTTTCCTTGTTTCCTGTATCCCCTGCCGTCTCCTTCTTCTGTCCGGGGATACCTGCCACCTTGAGATATCCTTCTTCTGCAAGCACCTTGAAACTTGCAAAGAAAGACTCTTCTTTCATCCTCGTGACAATCTGAATCTTCTGGTACACCGCCGGAGGATAAAAAATGCTCAAGAACCGCCTGACAATCACATCATACACCTTCCTCGACAGATATGGCAAGGAATTTAACACATTCAATCCCTGCCCCGTAGGAATAATCGCATAGTGATCCGTAATCTGCTTATCATTGACATACCGGGTCTTCTCAAGCCCCTTATGGCTCCCGAAACCAACAATATCCTTGAGGAACGGCACAGCCGGTTCGTATTTCATCAGTCCGTTCAGGTTCTTGTTGATCTCCTTCGCCACAGCCGTAGACAGCACCCTGGCATCCGTCCTCGGATACGTCACCAGCTTCTTCTCATACATCTCCTGCACGATGCGCAGCGTCTCGTCCGGACTGATCTTAAACCGCTTCGAGCATTCATTCTGCAATTCTGCAAGATTGAACAGCAAGGGCGGGTTCTTCTTCTCCTTCTTCTTCTCAATCGAGACGATCTGGCAGCTAAGCGGCTCATCCTCGCTCAAATAAGCGACCAACTCCTCCGCCTTCTTGCGCTCCTTGAATCCATTTTCCTTATAGAGGTCAAAGGATTCAAACCACCGGGAGCCTTTGACTGCACGCCACTCTCCCTCGAACGTCTCCCCCGGTTCCCCGTTTACGCTGACCACCCGGTAAAAGGGCGTCTCCACAAATTCCCGGATTTCCCGCTCCCGCCGGACCACCATTCCGAGCACACAGGTCATCACCCTGCCCACTGAAATCACAGAACGGTCTGTTTTCAGATAATTAGCAATGCTGTTCCCATATTTTAACGTCAAAAGCCGGGAGAAATTGATTCCCATCAGATAATCTTCCTTTGCCCGAAGATACGCCGATGCCGAGAGATTATCGTATTCTTTCAAATCCTTCGCCTCCCGGATTCCCCGCAAAATCTCATCCTCCGTCTGGGAATCAATCCACACCCTGCGGCGTTCCTTTCCCTTCACATTCGCCTGCTGCTCCACCAGCCGGTAGATATATTCTCCCTCCCGCCCGGAGTCCGTACACACATAAATCCGCTCCACGTCCTTCCGGTTCAGAAGCCCCGAAACAATCCCGAACTGCTTTGCGACCGCCGGAATCACTTCATACTTGAACTCCCGCGGTATAAAAGGCAGCGTCTCCAGGCTCCACCTTTTAAGGCTAGGGTCATACACCTCCGGATAACTCATCGTCACCAGATGCCCCACGCACCAGGTCACGACCGCCTCCTCGGACTCCAGATATCCGTCCCCTCTCCTTGCATTCATCTTCAGCGCCTTGGCAAATTCCTGCGCAACGCTTGGCTTCTCCGCAATATAAAGTGATTTCCCCATATGAATGATATACCTTTACTTTCTTATATTTCCCACCAATTCCTTAATCCACTCGCGAATATTCCTCTCCTCCTTAGGAGTCTCCCGCTTCGCATGGATTGCCTCCTCCATAAATGCCGCCTGAGAGTCAACTGGCGGCTCGGAAGCCTTCTTCTTTACATAGGAACCGTCGCTAAGCAGCACCCGCGCCTTCACATTGTCGCTGAGCATGACTTTCAGATAGTGGTTAACTTGACGGCGGATGCTGTCATCCAAAATCGGGCATGCGACCTCTACACGCTTCTCTGTATTCCTGGTCATCATATCCGCCGAACCGATATAAACCTTCTGCTCTGCTCCCACGCCAAAGCTGAAAATACGGGCATGCTCCAGATATCTCCCCACGATACTCATCACCCGGACATTCTCCGTATACCCCGGCACTCCGGGAAGGATACAGCAGATTCCACGCACAATCAAATCCACACGCACGCCTGCCTTGGAAGCCTCACAGACCTTACTGATATAGTCCACATCCGTCAGGGAATTCATCTTCATAATCACACGTCCGCCGCTTCCTTTCTTAATCTCCTCGTCCATCAGGTACAGTACCTTCTGTTTCAGACTGGTAGGCGCCACAATCAGATGCTCATAGGTCCCGTCCAGATTCCCGATGGACATATTCTTGAAGAACTCCGCGGCATCCTTCCCGATAGCCTGATTCGCAGTCATGAGCGACAGATCTGTGTACATGGCTGCCGTCTTCTCATTGTAATTGCCGGTTCCAATCTGGGTAATATACTGGATTTCGTTCCGGTTACGGTAAGTAATCAGGCAAATCTTAGAATGAACCTTGTAGGATTCAAACCCATAGATTACACGGCATCCTGCTTCTTCCATACGCTCGGACCAGTCAATATTATTCTGCTCGTCGAATCTGGCCCGAAGCTCAATCAATACGGTAACATCCTTTCCGTTCTCTGCCGCCGCGCAAAGATACTCCACCAGCCGCGCCTTTTTCGCAAGACGATAGATGGTAATCTTGATGGTCATCACATTCGGATCCGCCGAAGCCTCCTTAATCATCTTGAGAAACGGGTTCATACTCTCGTAAGGATAATACAGCAGGACATCCCGCTTCTTGACCTGACGCATCACATTACCTTCCAACACATGGGCTGAATTCTGGGGCGTGAACGGCTGGTAAATCAGGGAGCGTTTCATAGATTCCGGCAGCTTGTCGCTGATCGCGAAGATAAACGCCAGCTTCATCGGAATCTTCGTACGGAAAATCTGGTGCGGCTCAATGTTAAACTTCTCACAGAAGTAGCTTTCCGTATCCGGCTTCATCTTCTCCGCGGCTTCCAGCCGAACCACAGCCATCCGGCGCCTCTTATGTAACGTCTCTTTCATCAGGTAACGGAAATCATCGCTGACGTCCAGCGCCTCGTCGTCCGGCGCAATATCCGCATTCCTTGTCACGCAAATATAATTGGCGTCCGAAACCTCGTATTTGGAAAACACAAGGTCTAAGTGCTCTAAAATGACCTTCTCCATGCGGATGTAGCGGATATCATGACCGGGAAGATACAAGACGTCTGACACAAACTGCGGAATCGGCACAAGTCCCATCATGGACTTTGAATTTTGCTTCTCTTTAAACTTTAAATTGGCCGTCACATAGACTTCTTTATTGAGCAAATGCGGAAATGGATGGTTTGCGTCTACAATCTGCGGGGAAAGGATGGGAAGAATCTGGTCTTTGAAATATTTCTTCACATATTTCTTCTCATTCTGTTCCAGCTCCTTAAAATTCAGCCCGCAGATTCCATAAGGACTAAGCTGCTTCTTAATCTCTGCATACGCCTTGTCCCGCTCCTTATAAAGGGGCGCCACAGCCTCAAAAATCTTGTCTAACTGCTCCTTCGGAGTCATTCCGGAACGGCTGTCCTGTCTGTTCGCATCTGTGTGCGCCATATCGAACAGGCTTCCCACACGTATCATAAAAAATTCATCCAGATTGCTGCTGAAGATTGCGACAAACTTCATACGCTCCAGGAGCGGAACACTTGGATCCTGCGCTTCCTCAAGCACTCTTTTGTTAAATTTCAGCCATGATAACTCTCGATTCTGAGTATAGTTTAGTATCTCTTTATCCATATCTGCTACCTCGCGTTCTTTGCTTTCATAGTCTTATTTTACCACCTGTACACAGGAAAGAAAAGTAAAAATAAACGAAAAAGCTGTCAGGAAATTCCATTGACTTCCCGGCAGCCTTTATGCTTATCTGATTCACTTCGCCTTAATATACCCCTTCGCAGTCAGTGCTTCCGCGCAAAGTACTGCGCCGCCTGCCGCGCCGCGGACCGTATTGTGGGACAGACCGATAAATTTATAGTCATAGACAGTATCCTCCCTAAGTCTTCCGACAGAGACGCCCATCCCGTTCTCAAAATCCACATCCAGCTTTACCTGCGGGCGGTTATCCTCCTCCAAATATTGGATAAACTGTTTGGGAGCGCTTGGAAGCTCTGCCTCCTGCGGATACCCCTTGTAGTTCAAAAGCTTCTCGATTAACTGCTCTTTCATAGGCTTTTTCTCAAAATTAATAAATACTGCTGCCGTATGTCCGTTAAGTACAGGAACACGAATACACTGACAGGTAATCTTCGGGAGAGCCGCTTTCACAATCTGTCCCTCTTCCACATGTCCCAACACACGCAAAGGCTCCTGCTCGCTCTTTTCTTCCTCTCCCCCGATGTATGGAATCACGTTTCCTTCCATCTCCGGCCAGTCTTTAAAGGTCTTGCCTGCACCTGAAATTGCCTGATAAGTCGTGGCAACCACTTCCTTCGGGCCATATTCCTTCCAGGCTGCAAGACAAGGCGCATAACTTTGAATAGAGCAGTTCGGTTTTACCGCAATAAATCCACGCGTTGTTTTAAGCCGCTTTCTCTGAGCCTCAATGATCTCAAAATGCTCAGAATTAATCTCTGGTACTACCATCGGAACATCCGGCGTCCAGCGGTGCGCGCTGTTGTTAGACACCACCGGCGTCTCTGTCTTGGCATACTCCTCTTCAATCGCCCGGATTTCCTCCTTTGTCATGTCTACGGCACTGAACACAAAATCAACGGTCGCCGCAACCTTCTCTACCTCATTGACATTCAATACGGTAAGTCCTTTGACAGCTTCCGGCATCGGCGTTTCCATCTTCCAACGGTCTCCAACTGCCGCTTCATAGCTCTTTTTCGCAGACCTCTCGCTTGCCGCCACAGTAACAACCTCAAACCATGGATGGTCTTCAAGCAGTGAGATAAATCGCTGTCCAACCATTCCTGTTGCTCCCAAGATACCTACCCTTAATTTCTGTTCCATGATTCTCCACTCCTCTTATCCTAAATTCTATCTTACATTCCTGATGCCTGCATGAATCCTATCGTTGGGCAATCCGTTTTTTCTAATATTCTCCAAGATATCTCCTGCAGAAGGCAATCTCCGCTTCCATGGCGGCCTTTCCCGGCGCCCCTGCCGTAACCCGCTTATTGACGCAGGTCTCCATGCTGATTGCCTCATAGATGTCCTCCTCAAACACCGGTGAAATCGTCCGGTATTCCTCTAAGGGCAGTTCATCCAACGCAACGCCCTTCTCAATACACAGAAGCACCAGTCTGCCTACAATCCCATGGGCGTCTCGAAATGCCACGCCATGATTCACCAGATAATCCGCGGCATCCGTCGCATTGGTAAACCCATGCTTCGCACTGTCCTCCATCCGTTCCTTCCGAAACCGCATGGTACGCAGCATGCCGGTAAACAGCGCAAGACATCCCTTTGCCGTATCAATAGCGTCAAAGGCCCACTCCTTATCCTCCTGCATATCCTTGTTATATGCAAGGGGGATTCCTTTCATGGCCACCAAAAGTCCTTGAAGCGCCCCGTAGACCCGTCCGGTCTTGCCGCGGACTAACTCCGCAATATCCGGGTTCTTCTTCTGGGGCATAATACTGCTGCCCGTACTGTAGGCGTCGTCTATCTCCACGAACCGGTATTCGTCGGAATTCCAGATGATTACCTCCTCGGAAAACCGGCTTAAGTGCATCATCATAATCGACAGTGCAGACAGCAGCTCTAGGAGATAATCCCGATCAGACACTCCGTCCATGCTGTTCCTCGTAGGTCCCTCGAACCCAAGCAGGCTTGCCGTATAAGCTCTGTCCAGCGGATAAGTCGTCCCTGCCAAAGCGCCGGATCCCAGGGGACAGGTATCCATCCTCCGATATATATCCTTAAGTCTTTCATGGTCTCTGCCGAACATCTCAAAATATGCCCCCATATGATGGGCAAGGGTTACCGGCTGCGCCTTCTGCAAATGGGTGAAGCCCGGCATATATGTATCCACATGCTCCTCCATGATCGCCAGTATCGCCTGCAAAAGCTCTTTGACAAGCTGGTTGAGTATATGTACTTCATCCCGTACATAAAGCTTCATATCCAACGCGACCTGG
>CATLIP010000130.1 GCA_949957035.1 uncultured Lachnospiraceae bacterium | reverse complement strand
GCCGGGAGAATATCTGCCGGTATATGAGAATGAACGAGGTACATTTATCTTTAATTCCAAGGATTTGTGTATGATTGAGCATATTCCGGAAATGATTGACGCGGGGATTGACAGTTTCAAGATTGAGGGGCGGATGAAGACGGCGCTCTATGTTGCGACGGTTGCAAGGACCTATCGAAAGGCGATTGACGACTATCTGGAAAGCCCTGAGAAGTATCGGGCGAATATGGCGTGGTATTTGGAGCAGATTTCAAACTGCACCTACCGGCAGTTTACCACAGGGTTCTATTTTGGAAAACCGGATGAGACAAGCCAGATTTATGACAATAATACCTATGTGAAGGAGTATACTTATCTTGGGATTATTGGGGATGAGAAGGATGGAATGTACCGGATTGAGCAGAGGAATAAGTTCTCTGTGGGGGAGATCATTGAGATTATGAAACCAGATGGCAGGAATGAAGAGGTGAAGGCGCTAAGAATTGTGGATGAGGAAGGGAAGGAGATGGAGAGCGCCCCCCATCCGAAGCAGGCGTTGTATGTAGATTTGGGGTGTAAAGCTGACAGATATGATATTTTGAGACGGGCGGAAATGTAGAGAAAAAGAATACTTTTTTGTGGAAAAGCACAAAAAGCGTAAGCCTCACATAGACTATATCAAATACGCTTAGAGGTGCTTCTCTTGAAATCATTTCCCCAACCCCTCACAGCCGGAGAAGAAAGATATTATATGCAAAAATATACAGAGGGAGATCTTGAAGCGAAACATATTCTGATAGAGCGGAATCTGCGCCTCGTTGCACATATCGTAAAGAAATATCAGTCCTCCCCGGAAGATACGGAGGATCTGTTATCCATAGGCACCATAGGGCTGATAAAGGCGGTTGTGACATTTAATCCGGACAAATGCGTCAGGCTCGGCACCTATGCCGCACGCTGTATCGAGAATGAGATTCTGATGTATATGCGGGCAAAAAAGAAGTCTTCGAAGGAAATATCGCTTTATGAACCGATTGGAACCGACCGGGAAGGCAATGAGATTCAGCTTTTCGATATTATTGAGACGGAAGAGGACGATGCGCACAGGAAGGTTGAATTGAGCGACGATATCAGGCTTTTGTATCACAAGGTGGAATCCGAACTGTCGCCGCGGGAGCGGCTGGTACTGAAAATGCGGTATGGATTGTACAATGAAGAAGAATATACCCAACGGGAGATCGCGAAGCAGTTAGGTATCTCCCGTTCTTACGTTTCTAGGATTGAAAAGAGCGCGATTGAGAAATTACGGGGATATTTTTAAGCAAATGATATGTAAAAAGGTATGTCAAACGGCATATCTTTTTTTATTATCAGAAAATCTTCCCCTTCTTAAGAGAATCTTTAGAATCAGAAGAAAGAGACAAGTATATCTTCAGAATATGTTTAGAAATCCATGGCGCCAATCTTTAGATTTCAGGAATAAAATAACCTTCATAAGGAAGGGGGATTCATATGAAGGTTTTAATATTAAGCGGAAGATTTGGGTTTGGCCATGAGATGGCGGCAAATGCAATCAGGGAAGAGTTCAAGCGGCAGAATCCGGATGCCGAAATCATACAGAAGGACTTACCAACTTATTTTAATCCATTTATCAGCAAGATTATATACAAGGTATTCGGGCTTGTGGCTGAGCGTTACCATGGAATCTACAATCTGGTATATAAGATATCCGGGAAGCTGAACTCGGGAAACAGACCATGCGGGCCAATCATTTACCGGAAATTTCAGTAGATGATGGAGGAATTCATGCCGGATATCATTGTGTGTACACATCCGTTCTGCGAAAAGTCTGCGGCGACCTACAAGGCAAAGTCCAAAAGCCGGATTCCGCTTGTTACCTCCATTACGGACATCAGTATGCACAAGGAGTGGTTCGCGAAACAGACAGATATCTTTCTGGCTCCAACCCCGGAGGTGAAAAATAATCTGGTCAGCTTCGGAGCCATACCGGAAAATATCCTGGTGACAGGAGTCCCGGTGAGACAGCAGTTTCTTGGTATGGAAAATGGGAGGGAAGATACACGCCCAATGATAAGCCAAAACCATTCCGGTAAAAAGGAGACGGCCGAAAAGCATGTGCTGGTAATGGGAGGAGGTCTTGGCATCATGCCGGAGCTTGCGGATATTTTGAATACATTACATGAGCTGCCAGGGGTTAAGGCAACTGTAATTACAGGAAAGAATCAAAAGACATACCAGATGTGGAAGGGATATTTTGACGACGTTGAAGTATTAGGCTATGTTGATGATATTGGAAACTACATGCGCAAGGCAGATCTTGTAATCACAAAGGCAGGAGGAATCACGCTTTTTGAACTTTTACACAGTAAAGTACCAATGTTCATTATTCGTCCATTTTTGGAGCAGGAGACTGTGAATGCGAGATATGCACAGGAAAAAGGATTTGCTTATGTAGTATGGGATAAAAAAGAAGATTTCCAATCAGAACTTAGAGAGCTTCTGGAAGACCCGAAGAGATTAGAAGAATTGAGAACGAGCATGGCCGGGGCATATCAGGAGATGATGGATACAAAGCTTTCCGAGGCAGTTGGAGAGATGTCGAGAAGGGGAAGGAAATACCAAGAGGAATCGGATTTTATAAACTTATACAGGATTCCCATGGAGACGTCAGATTTGCCGTCATTTCCCATATTTAGACAAAGCTTTCAGGGAGGTATAAGGATATGAAAAAAAGATACCTAAGGATGTTCAAAATTGGCGCAGGATTGACAGGGATGGGCTTATTATGCTATAGTCTGATACCCTCGGAGGGGTTGAAATATCTCTGGAAACGAAGAAGCCGGAGAAAAAGCCGGGCGTCAAAGGGAGAAAAACGGCTGTTTTTGACTTTTGACGACGGGCCGAGCAGGAAATATACGGGACAGTTATTGCGCCTGTTGAAACAGTATGGGATTAAGGCGAGTTTCTTTGTTGTGGAAGAATTTGCCGGAAAGAATCCGGAGCTTATTGAAAAAATGAAAGCGGAAGGACATCTGGTAGGAATCCATTCGGTGAGCCATGAAAACGCGTTGTTTCGCGGAAGGAGGTTTATACGCAGGGACCTTGAACAGTCCCTCGCAGCCATGAAGGAAATGGGATGCGACGTCCGCTATTATCGTCCGCCATGGGGACACTTGAATCTCTGGACATTGTATTACTGTAGGCGAATGAACCTGAAACTGACCTTCTGGGATGTGATGGCTCATGACTGGTCGGCCCATGAAACGGCAGAAACCATAGAAAGGAAGCTGTTGAAACGTGTATTTCCGGGGGCTGTGATTTGCCTTCATGATGGCAGGGGAAAGGAGGAGGCGCCAAAACGTACGGTAGAGGCGTTAAGCAGAGCATTGCCAATCCTGCTAAAGCAGGGGTATACGTTTGAAAGGATGGATACGTATGGAGGGTAAGTCAACTTGCAAAGGGGGAATGTGTATGGATGAGAAATTGTCTTTGCAGAAAATCATCCGTTATGGGGCGGTTTTTCTGGTGTTTGCAATTGCTGCATGTTTTCTGGTGCTGCGTGGAACAGATATAAGGACCGTAGGGGAGGCTTTGGCAGAGACCTCCATTCCGTATCTGTTGGCAGGAATTTTGCTGGCGGAAGTGTTCCACTTGGCGGAAGGAATCAACCTTAAGATTCTGCTTCGTTCCTTCGGCCATCCGGTCACATTCTGGCAGGGCATGAAGTATGCCTATATTGGATTCTTTTTCAGCTCTATCACTCCCTCTTCTACAGGCGGTCAGCCGGCACAGCTCTATGCAATGAAGAAGGATGGTATTGAGCTTGCTCATGGGACTCTGGCGCTGATCGGAGAACTGGCAAGCTTTCAGATAGCAGTCTTTTTCATGGAATTGACGGCTATGGCGGCGATAATACGGGGAAAAGTGAATCCTTCCCCAGAGCTTCTAATTCTGGCGGTGTCAGGGTTCCTTATCAATATTCTGTTTATTGCAGGGCTGTTGTCGGTGATGTTTTCCCGGCGGTTGAAAGAAAGGCTTCTTTATCTCCTCTATGGGGCGGTGAATCGGCTCCCCATAAAGAACAAGAAAAAGTGGCGGGAGAAGTTAGATGCGACATTCCATGATTTTCAGACCTGTGCAGAACTGGTTCGCAGGAGGCCGCGGATGATGGGGAAGGTGTTCTTGGTCAGCTTATGTCAGGTGATCTGTTGGTTCAGCATTCCCTATATGGTCTGTCTGGCTATGGGGGAGAATACGGCAGGATATTCTCAGATTTTCCTGCTTCAGACAGTGCTGTTTATGACCACTGCGCTGCTTCCTTTTCCAGGGGCGGCGGGAATCAGCGAGTATGCGTTTGTAAGACTGTTCTCCGGTGTATTCACAAAGAATCCCATGGCTGCGGCTACACTGGTAAACCGCGGAATCAGCTTCTACTGTCTGCTGGCAATTAGCGCGGCAATGATGGTGGTTTTGTGGAAATATAAAGGCTGTAGAAAAATGTCGAAACTTGTCTGAGAGATTATCTTGCAATCTTGTATAGAGTATATTAATATAAAATTGGACAGCGGAGAGGATGCATTCTAAACAAGGAGAATCCAAGATTTATTTTTCCGCAATTCATAACAATCCTAATTCTTGCGAGCAATATGCCAAGGGGCAAGGAACCTTGTCCTTGGCGAGGCCGCGAGAGTCGAATCATATCATGTTTTTGTATCATATCGCAAAATCATTGGACCGTATCGGTCGCGTATATCACAGATTCAAGAAGTATCACATATAGAAAGGAGTTTTGGATGTCATTTAGTACAGTATTGTCTGCCGCTATCCAGGGGCTGCGCGTGGAGCTTATCCATGTGGAGGCAGACGTCAGTAACGGCTTGCCGATGTTTCACATGGTAGGCTATCTCTCGTCGGAGGTGAAGGAGGCTTCCGAGCGGGTAAGAACTGCAATCCGTAATTCAGGGATTCAGATGCCCCCGAAGAAGATGGTGGTGAACTTAGCGCCGGCAACTGTGAGGAAGAAAGGAGCCTCCTTTGACCTGCCGATTGCCCTGGCTGTCCTGGCTTCTCTGGAAATCTTTCCGGGCGAGGGTCTGAAAGATACGTTGGTGGTAGGAGAATTGAGCTTAGACGGAAGCGTAAAAGAAGTTTCAGGAGTCCTTCCGGTGGTAATGCGGGCAAGGGAGGAAGGAGCCGCAAGATGCATCCTGCCAAAGCAGAATGTTCGGGAGGCTGCTCTGGTCCGGGGGATGCAGGTAATTGGTGTGGACCATCTCTTGGAAGCCTGTCTCTATTTGAAGGGAGAGAAGCAGCTGCCGATGGTTATGGGAGGAAGGATACGCGAGACACGATGTGAAGATACCAGTGGCGGAGATTACAGTGATATACAGGGACAGGAGGCAGTAAAGCGCGCTGCTGAGGTTGCTGTGGCAGGCGGCCATAACCTGATGATGGTAGGGCCTCCCGGGAGCGGCAAGTCTATGATGGCAAAGCGGGTGCCTACCATACTGCCGCCTCCGACTTTAGAGGAGAGCATTGAGATTACGAAGATTTACAGTGTTCTTGGCATGGTAGACAAGGAACATCCCTTGATGACGGGCAGACCCTTCCGCAGTGTCCACCATACGATAACGAAGTCTGCACTGATTGGAGGCGGTGTATTTCCGGTTCCGGGGGAGATAAGCCTTGCCCATGGGGGAGTTTTGTTTTTGGATGAATTGGCAGAATTTCCAAAGCCGGTGCTGGAGGTATTAAGGCAGCCCCTTGAAGAGAGGCAGATTCGGATTACCAGGAGTCAGGGGAACTTCGTTTTTCCGGCGAATTTTATACTAATCTGTGCTATGAATCCCTGCCCTTGCGGAAATTATCCGGATTACAACCGATGTACCTGCACGCAGGCACAGATTCAGCAGTATCTTGGGAAGGTCAGCCAGCCCTTTTTAGACAGAATTGATATCTGCGTGGAGGCGCCGAGAATTCGGTATGAGGCGCTTGCCAAGGGGAAGGAACAGGAAAGCTCAGAGGTCATTCGAGAAAGGGTATGCGCGGCAAGGAAGGTGCAGCAGAAGCGGTACGAGGGAAGGAGATTTTTGACCAATTCCATGCTCGAGGTAAGGGAATTGAAGGAATTTTGTCAGCTTGGAAGAAGGGAAGAGCTGTTGATGCGTAAGGCGTTTGTATCCCTTGGGCTTACGGCAAGGACATACCACAAGATTCTGAAAGTGGCGAGGACTATTGCTGACCTGGAGGCAAGCGCAAAGATTCGGGAGCATCATTTAAAAGAAGCCATCGGATACAGAACAATGGACAAGAAGTACTGGGGGAGGTGAGGGGAAATGAAGTATGAATATTGGCTTGGCTCGCTTCCAAATCTGTCTGATTGTAAAAAAAGATTGCTGAGAGAAGAATATAAAGAGGGGAGAGCTGTATATTATATAGAAGAAATGCAGTTAAGATTTCTGCCCTTTCTTGAGGATAAGGACGCGGAAGCGATTCTTAAGGCTAAGAAAGAGATAAAGATTGATGAAGAATGGGAGAGGCTGACGAAACAGAATATCCGGTTTATACCATATTTTTCTGAAGAATATCCGAGGAGGCTTTTACAGATTGCAGACCCGCCCTACGCCTTGTATGTGAAGGGAAGGCTCCCCAAAGAAGATACCTTCAGCGCGGCCATTGTGGGCGCCAGGAAATGTACGCCTTATGGTGAGGAGATGGCTCTGGATTATGGAAAATGTCTTGGGGAGCATGGAATCCAAGTCATAAGCGGAATGGCGAGAGGAATTGACGGAGCCGGTCAGAGAGGGGCGCTGAATGGCGGCGGCGCAACCTTTGGGGTATTGGGCTGCGGTGTAGACATCTGTTATCCCCGCGAGCACATTGGATTGTACATGGATATCCAGCAGAATGGCGGCGTACTCTCAGAACAGCTTCCGGGCAGGCCGCCCCTGCCTATGTATTTCCCTATGAGAAATCGGATTATCAGCGGGTTAGCAGATGTAGTGCTGGTGATGGAGGCAAGGGAGAGAAGCGG
>CATLIP010000129.1 GCA_949957035.1 uncultured Lachnospiraceae bacterium | reverse complement strand
GGATCTGTTGGTGCTGGATGTGATGATGCCAAAGTTAGACGGGATACGTGCAACGCTTAAGATTCGAGAACAGAATAATATGCCTATTATTATTTTATCAGCGAAATCGGAGGATGCGGATAAGATACTGGGATTGAACGTAGGTGCAGACGACTATGTGACGAAACCGTTTAACCCTCTGGAGCTGGTGGCGAGAGTCAAGTCACAGTTGCGCAGGTATACGCAGCTTGGCAGCACAGCGGAACATACAGGAAAGGAAGTGTATGAGGCCGGCGGGCTTGCCATTAACGACGACTTAAAAGAGGTAACTGTGGACGGAGAGCCGGTGAAGCTTACGCCTATCGAGTATAATATTTTACTGTTATTAGTCAAAAATCAGGGGAAAGTTTTCTCTATAGACCAGATTTATGAAAGTATCTGGAATGAGGACGCCATTGGCGTGGATAACACGGTGGCGGTGCATATCCGGCATATCAGGGAAAAGATTGAGATTAATCCCAAGGAACCCCGCTATCTCAAGGTAGTATGGGGAGTCGGGTATAAGGTGGAGAAATTTTAGAAGGGAGTTTGTATGAAGCAGCAATGGTATGGGTCAAAGACTGTGAAAGGTCTGTTAATAATACTGGCCCATGTGTTGTCCGTGACGTCTGTCATATGTTTCCTGTGGGCCATGAGTTATCCGGCGTTTGTGCGCGAGGTGTTTTCCGGCAGCGGGGCCAGTGAGTATGAAGATACAGACATTTTTAAAAATAGATTGATAGAATTGAACTGTGAGGTTATGAGCGGGCTTGAGGTACAGGAACTGTTTGAGACAGACGGCGTATATGATCCACAGAAGATTATAGATGTCTGGGAGTACACTCAGTCGTATGGAAAAGATTTGAGATTTCCGGGTGAGAATGTCCATGGACTTGCCTATACGCTGGGAGATCTGATTGCATGGGGCAATAACTGGGGGTATACAGGGAATGACCTCTATGATTCAAAGGGAGGACTGGAGGATAAGATTATAGTATGCAGACGGCCGGATAAGACGTTTCATTACTATTATTACAGTGAATTTAAGGAACTGATTAACAACGGAGAGCTTCGGTTTGTAATTGCGATTGATGAGTCGGGGATCTCTGAGGATGATATCCTTTCGGAACTGCGGGACGGCAATTTTGTAAATAATTCTGAGGCTGCGTTTAAAGGACTTCAGGATATAGAAGGAAAAATTGTCTATATCGACTGCTGGAGCTATGACGGCGGATGGCTGGAAGAAAAATATAAGCCGGTGGATGCAGAAAGTATTATGCAGGTGGCAAATGATAACCCAGAGTGGAACGGTCGGCTGAATGATGCCTATGCTATGCTGAACAATACAATCTACTCTATACGCGACGCCTATAGCGCCTACGCATGGATGGAAGACGGATATAAGGAAGGGGATACGAACCTTACCTATTTATACGGGGATATAGAGAAGGGGCGTGTGTACACGAACCGGAAAGAATTTCGAGATTACGGGAAGTTAAAGGAGAATCTGGAAAAGATTCGGACGATGGGGAAATACGCAGTAATAGAGCCAGAGCTTAAAGATTTTGACTCGAATATCGAAGGGATCGACGCGGCGGAATGGAGAAACGGGATAAAATATTCCGGCGGTAAAGAGAAGGGATTTGTCTATGCAGTAAGTGTGGATACAGAGTATCCTATTAAAGACGCGCTCTATTTGGAAGCGCAGCAATATGAAAAATATGGTCCGTTTGTGAGGGGCGTGCTGATTCTGGGAATAACCTCTTTGCTTCTTCTGGTTGTAATTTTAATATGGCTTACAGCGGTTGCAGGCAGAAACGGACAGAGCAGTGAGATAAGTCTAAACTGGTTTGACAGGTGGAAGACGGAGCCGGCGGCATTGGTTGTGGTACTTGCGTGGGCTGTACCTGTGTTTTTATTTGGAAGTAGGACGGAGCTTGCCGGTACTGCCAGCTCTATGTCTGATTTGATGTATTATCAGGTAGAGTATGCATATATATCCCCGTCAGGTACTTTGGGGGCAGGCGGCATTATCGCCGCATATACCTGTGCTATGTTTTTGACAGGATATCTAAGCCTTGTAAGGAGAATCAAGGCGAGAACTCTTTGGAAAAACAGCCTGTTAAGAAGTGTGATTCGTTTTTCAAAACGGGTATTTGCAAGTCTTCATGCAGTCTGGAAGGCCGTTGCAGTATTTACGGTTTTCGTGTTTGTCCATTGGTTTGCGGTACTTTGTAACGGCCACATTTATGCCGTAGGCCTTATGTTGGCAGGAGAACTGTTAGTCTTTATCTATATGGTCAGGCAGGCGGTCGGACGACAGAAAATAGATGTAGGAGTCGACAAGATTGCAGGCGGGGAGGTAGACTACAAGATTCCTCTTAAGGGTATGGGGGATGAGCAGAAGAGCATTGCGCAAAAGATTAATTCTATCGGGCAGGGGCTGGACGCAGCGTTGGAAGAGAGTATTAAGAGCGAACGGCTTAAGACTGATTTGATTACGAATGTGTCTCATGATATTAAGACCCCGCTGACGTCGATTATTAATTATGTAAATCTTCTTAAGCAGGAGAAGTTCGACGATCCGAAGGTTATGCGGTATCTGGATATTCTGGATGAGAAATCTCAGCGGCTTAAAACTCTTACGGAGGATGTGGTAGAAGCGTCAAAGGTGAGTTCGGGAAATATTACGCTGGAATTTATGAATATAAACCTGGTGGAAATCATTCAGCAGACCAGCGGTGAATTTGAGGAAAAATTTACGGCCAATGACTTGGCAGAGGTGATGTCCCTTCCTGAACATGAGGTTATTATCCGCGCCGACGGAAGAAGGCTTTGGCGTGTTTTGGCGAATATCTATAATAATGCCGCCAAATATGCGATGAAGGGGACAAGGGTATATGCAGACCTTTATACGATTGGAGATGCAGCGGTGTTCAGCCTGAAAAATATTTCCGACCAGCCCCTTAATATTTCAGCGGATGAACTGACCGAACGATTCATACGGGGCGATATATCCAGAGGGACGGAAGGCAGCGGCCTGGGACTTTCCATTGCAAAGACTCTGACTCAGATGCAGGGCGGAAATTTTGAGCTGTATTTGGACGGAGATTTATTCCGGGTCACGCTTACTTTTCCCAGAGTAAATATCTAGCCTTTTTATTTTCTGTTTAGTATGAAAGTATGAAAATACTTCTGTCTCTACTTGCGTTTATGTGGAAAAAACATTACAATAGTAATGCTATGGATGAATTAAAGTTATTACTACAGGATAATTTGAATATAGAGTTTCGCTTGGCTGTGCTGAGTAATCCGAGACAGAAAGATATTGCCGAGAAGATTAAGGTGCGCCCCATTCTCCATAAGGAGAAGCTAATCTTCCAGATCGAGACATTTCGTAATCACCAGGCGTTTCACAGGAATGCAGAACCTGAGGAAGCATGTAATCTGCTTCTGGAAGGGATGAAGAACATGCGGCAGATGCAGATGGAGACCGCAGAGCGCCTCTATACCATACTGGTAAGCAAAAAGGGCAAGGTGACGATAAAGAAGAAAAGCTTGGCTTGTGGAAGAAAGGAGATTGACTTAAGCCATAACCGAAAGAAGCGTTATGTCCTGGAGGAAGGAAAACCGGTTCCATTTCTGAAAGACTTGGGGGTGATGACGGAAGACGGAAAGGTTGTACATTCCAAATTCGACAAATTTCGACAGATTAATCGGTTCTTGGAGTTTATCGAGGACATTTTGCCGGAGCTTGATAAAGGCCGGGAGCTGACGATGATAGACTTTGGATGCGGCAAATCCTATCTGACGTTCGCCATGTATTATTATCTGCATGAATGTAAGGGGTATGATATCCGAATCATCGGGTTGGATTTAAAGAAAGAGGTCATTGCACACTGCAGCGAGCTTGGCAGAAAGTATGGGTATGAGAAGCTAACATTTTTAGAAGGGGATATCGCAGGCTATACAGGGGTTGACCGGGTAGATATGGTAGTAACCCTCCACGCCTGTGACACAGCCACAGACTATGCTTTGGCGAAGGCTGTGGAATGGAGGGCGAAGGTTATTCTGTCTGTACCCTGTTGTCAGCATGAGCTGAATGGACAGATTGCAAGCGACGTGCTTGAACCTGTTTTCAAATATGGTTTGATTAAGGAGAGAATGGCGGCTCTTGTGACGGATGCGCTGCGTGCGGAGTATCTTGAGAGTTCGGGCTACGATACGCAGATTCTTGAGTTTATAGATATGGAGCATACGCCTAAGAATATTCTGATTCGAGGGGTCAGGAATGGTAAAAAGGGGGAGAACCGGGAGGCGGTTAGAAGGTGTGAAGAGTTCCTGCATGTATCGTCGACGCTTGGGCGTCTGTTAAAATATGAAGGGGAGTCTTAGATGAATTGGATAAAGAAACTAAGAGATACGGCAATTTTGGTTCTTATATTTATTGTTGCGGTTATTGGTTTCAGTTACTATACGAACAAAGGGAATGATAACATGACTGCCGATATTGGTTCGGCTACCTATCCTCAGATTTCATGTTCTTACACCGGATATGTAGTGAATACGCTCAGTGGTTTTGCGAGAGCCATGGATATTACTGCCATGCGTGATACCATTACGCCTGCGAATGCGCGGCAGGTGGAGGGCTCTATCCAGGCATATGAGAACCAGATTAAGAAAGCAGACTATACCATCTACACACTGGACGGAAAAGAGAAGATGGGGGAAGGTGAGCTTGCTCGAAACGGGGAGAGCTTTACAGTGACTCTTGGAGACGCAGTAACCGCAGGACGGGAGCATGTGCTTGAGATTGTGCTGAATACCGGGGGAGAGAATGACATCTATTTCTACACCAGAATTGCGGACGCATCGGATATGGGCCTTGGGGAGAGTCTGGACTATATCCGCGATTTCCATACAAATGCGATGAATAAGGTTGAGGGGGCCGGTGTCGGAACTGCTATCGAGCCAAATGAGAACGGGAATAACACTACGTTTCAGCATGTAACCATTCATTCCGATTACGACCATGTTTCATGGGGAGAGTTAGAGCCCATGGTGGAGAAGGGAGAACGCTGGGATATCACAGAGATGAATGACGATTCCATCTCTGTGCGTCTGGAGTATCGCGTAAGGTGTAAGGGTGAGGAGAACGAGTCGGATGTGTATCATGTGGAGGAATTTTTTCGGGTCCGGCATGTTGCGGGGAACCGGACCACGTATTTGTTGGATTACGACCGGACCATGGAGCAGATATTCGATGTGACGAAGCATATGCTTAGCGAAAATGGTATTGTGCTTGGAATCGTGCCTCAGGACATCCCCTATCTGGTCAATGAAGATGGAAGTGAAGTATCATTTGTGGTGGCCAATGAGCTTTGGAACTACAGCAAGGAGACGGATGAGATTTCACTTGTATTCAGCTTTACGGATGTGGAGAACAGCGATGTGCGCAACATGGTTCCCCACCATGAGATTAAGCTGCTTGGAACTGATGAAAGCGGCGGTACAATGTTTGCCGTGTGCGGTTATATGAGCCGCGGCGCCCATGAGGGAGAGGTCGGGGTCGCCATCTACAGATACAGCTCCCGGAAAAATTCTGTGGAGGAGAAGGCGTTTATCTCCAGCAATAAATCCTATGGATTTGCGCTCAATGAGCTGAGCAGTATGGTTTATTACAGTATGAAGCAGAATAATCTGTACGTCATGCTGGAGGGTACGCTGTATGAATTTGATTTGACAAAGGGGAAGAGCAGTACTCTTGCCGAAGGGCTTAGCGAAGGTCAGTATGTAGTGTCGGAGGACGGTCATTTGGCGGCGTGGCAGCAGGGGAAGGAATTGAATGCGGCGACAAAGGTGATTGTGAAGAATCTTGAGACGGGAAAAGAGAGGAAGGCCGAGAGCGGAGGGGATGAGTGCGTCCGTCCTCTTGGATTTGTGAAAAATGATTTCGTATACGGTGTAGCTAAGACGGCGGATACGGGAAGGACCATATCCGGCGAGATGACGGTTCCCATGTACAAGATTGAGATTCAGAACAGTAAGGAAGAGATTGTGAAAACGTATCAGGTGGAAGGAATTTACGTGCTGGATACTGTGTTTGACGTGAATATGATTACACTGAACCGGGCGACCAAGGCCGGAGAGACTTACACCGGAACCACTGCCGATTATATTACGAATAATCGGGAGAAGGAGGCAAGCAATATCTACCTTAAGACCTATACCACAGAGCTTAAGGAGACGCAGGTGAGGCTGGTCTACAATGACGGGATCTCAGACCGGGAGCCGAAGGTGCTGAAGCCGAAGCAGATATTGACTGAGGATACAGGCGAGATTAATTTTGATGATATCAGCTATGCAGGAAAATATTTTGTATACGGATACGGAGAGCTTCGGGGAATCTATGAGCGGGCGGGCGAGGCAGTTCAGGAGGCTGCTTCGTACAGCGGATGTGTGGTGGATTCCGAGCAGTCTTATATCTGGGAGCAAGGGAATCGAAGCAGGCAGCATTTTATTGAGGGTAAGGATGATGTCATACAGAGTATGGCAGATAAGCTTAAGCAGAGACAAGCGCCGGTGGAAATCTTAAAGGAGTTGAACCAAGGCACAGCGCATGATTTGACCGGATGTACGACGGAAATGGTTCTGTATCTGATTGATAAGGATAAACCTGTGATTGGGATGCTGGACGCAGAACATGCGGTCATTCTGGTGGGATATACGGAAGGAAGCGTGGTTTATATTGATGCAGACAGCAGAGAGCGCCGGGCTGTGCCGATTGGTGAGATGGACCAGATGACGTCGGGAAGCGGGCATACGTATATAGGATAAGCTATATTCTTGGGATATGAATGATAGAAGGGCTGTCGGGAAATGCATTGTACATGCGGTTATTTCCCGGCAGCCCTTTCAGATTATATATTATTTTCTGAGCGGAACAAAGAGGATATTCTTATATCTTCTGAGTGCGGCATATAGTATGATTCCCAATATGCCGCAGGACAGAATCTCTCCGATACCTACCGTCAGCATCATGAACGGAATT
>CATLIP010000128.1 GCA_949957035.1 uncultured Lachnospiraceae bacterium | reverse complement strand
CCCCAATCTGCTCTTCCGTCAGGTTGGCATAGCCAAGCAAAATGGTGGGCTTTTCCTCCAAAGCCTGCCTAATCCGGTAATCCGACAGCCCATACACACGCACATCCTCTTTTGCCGCCCTTTGGATTAGCTTAGTTTCCGACAGCCCGTTATGGAAGGTCAAAAGCAGATGCACACCCGCATGTTCCCCGGAAACATCCAGAATATCCGACATAGGCCTAAGCCCCTCTAACAGCACGTCATGACGGCTCTTATACAACGCCCTCGTCTTGTTGAGATGCCGTTCATAATACCCTTCTTCGAGAAATCTCTGCATAATCAACTGGTCTACCTTGGAAACGGTAGAATGCACGAACCTGTTTTTTCTCTCATATACATCCATAAGAGGCTGCGGCAGCACCATATAGCTTAACCGGATTGCCGGCGCAACCGAGCGGGAAAATGTCCCCAGATAAATGACTTTCTCATGGGCGTCATACCCTTGGAGGGCAGGAATCGGTTTTCCCTTATAGCGATACTCACTGTCGTAGTCGTCCTCTACGATATACCGTTCCTCCCCCTTCGCCGCCCACCTAAGAAGCTCCATCCTCCGGTTGATGGGCATTACGATACCCATAGGGTATTGATGGGACGGCGTCACATACGCAATATCCGCGCCAGACTCCTCCAGCGCGGAAACCATCATCCCGCTTTTATCCAGAGATACCGGAACTGTTTCATAAGATAACGCATTGGCCATGTGATACGCCTGCTTGTACGCCGGGTCCTCAAAGGCAATCCTGTGCCCTCTCCCCAAGACCATGCTAAGGAGCATCAGGATATAGTCGCTTCCCGCGCCAACGATAATCTGGTCCGGCGAACAGTTTACCCCTCTTGCCTGATGCAGATAGCTGCTGATCGCATTGCGGAAACCATACTCTCCTTTAGAATCACCGGAACGGAATAACTCCGTCCGGTCATCCATCAGAATATCCTTCGTAAGCTTCCGCCATGCATTGTAGGGAAAGCTCCTTAAATCCACCCCATTAGGAGAGAAATCATACTTGTACTTCTTCTGCTGCTTGGGAGCGGCAGGCTGTATCCGCTCTTTTTTGAAATGGTACAGCTCTTCCGTCTGCGCCACAAAAAATCCCTTGTATGGCTTGGCTTCAATATACCCTTCCGACAAAAGCTGCTCATAGGCCAGCTCCACCGTACTCCTGCTGACCTCTAAATGCCTGGACAGCGACCGGGTTGAGGGCAGCTTTTCCCGATATTTCAGTCTCCCGCTCTGGATGTCCGTCTTAATATAGCTGTAAATCTGTTCATAAAGCGGAATCTTAGAATGGCTCTTGAGATTCATTGTCAATTCGTTCATGGACAAATCCCTACTTAGGCAGCTTAAACGAACTCTTTAAAGATACAATCCGGTTAAATACCAACGCCTCCGGCGATGAATCCTTAGAATCAATACAGAAGTATCCGTTTCTTACAAACTGGAAGCTGTCGCATCCCTTCGCCTTGGCGAAACTATCCTCCACATAACACTCCTTACGGACAGTCAGGGAATTGGGATTCAGGTTCAGAGAACCGTCCTCTTTATTATAAACACCCTTCTCCTCATCCACCAGATTCTCATACAGACGCACCTCTGCCTGTTTTGCAAAAGGCGCTGCCACCCAGTGAATCGTTCCTTTCACCTTCCGCCCCGTGAATCCTGTCCCGCACTTCGTCTCCGGGTCGTAGGTACAGTGAACTACGGTAACATTCCCGCAAGCGTCCGTCTCGTAGCTTACACATTTCACAAAATAAGCATGCATCAGGCGCACTTCATTTCCCGGGAACAGCCGAAAATACTTCTTAGGCGGCTCAACCATGAAATCCTCCCGTTCAATATACAACTCCCGGCAAAACGGCAGCTTACGCATCCCCAGTTCCGGGTTCTCCAGATTATTCTCCACTTCCAGATACTCCGTCTCTCCTTCCGGGTAATTGTCAATCACCAGCTTAATCGGATCCAGCACAGCCATCATGCGGGGACGCTTCAATTTTAAATCTTCCCGGATACAGTATTCCAGCATGGCATAATCCACAGAACTCTGGCTCTTGGACACGCCGCACATCTCGATAAACATCTGGAGTGCTTCCGGCGTAAACCCTCTTCTTCTGAGCGCCGCTATAGACACAAGTCTTGGGTCGTCCCATCCGTCCACGATACCGTCTGTCACCAGCTTCTTAATGTAACGCTTCCCCGTCACCACATTGGTGAGATACAGCTTGGCGAATTCTATCTGACGCGGCGCTGGGTCGAACTCACATTCCTTCACCACCCAGTCATAGAGCGGCCTGTGGTCCTCAAACTCCAGCGTACAGATGGAGTGGGTAATCTTCTCCACCGCATCCTCAATGGGGTGGGCAAAATCATACATCGGGTAAATGCACCATCTATCCCCCGTATTGTGGTGCGGCATATGGGCAACCCGATAAATGACCGGGTCGCGCATGTTGATGTTTGGGGACGCCATGTCAATCTTGGCGCGCAGCACCTTCTCCCCGTCTTTCACCTTGCCCTCTTTCATCTCTTCAAAAAGACGCAGGTTCTCTTCCACACTCCGGTCACGATAGGGGCTGTTCTTCCCAGGCTCCGTTAATGTGCCGCGGTATTCCCGAATCTCCTCGGCACTTAAATCACAGACAAACGCTTTTCCTTTCTTGATTAATTTCACCGCGCATTCATACATCACTTCAAAATAATCCGATGCAAAATACAGATGGTCTTTAAAATCCGCACCCAGCCATTCTACATCTTCCTTAATGGATTCTACGAACTCCATATCTTCCTTTGTAGGGTTTGTGTCGTCAAACCGCAGATGGAACGTCCCGTGATACTTCTTCGCAAGCCCTGAATTCAACAGTATGGACTTAGCATGCCCAATATGAAGGTATCCGTTGGGTTCCGGCGGAAATCTGGTACAGACCTCCGAATAGACTCCCTGCGCGAGATCCTTATCTATCTCCTGCTCAATAAAATTTTTGGAAACTGCCTCTTCTCCCATGATTGCTCCTCCTTGTAGATACTTACATAACATTATGTCCCTTATCTTATCATAAAAAATTTGGCGAAACAAGGTCGTCTGTCCGTTTCCTTAAAATCAGCAATGCCTGCACAATGATCGCCCCATGGTCTGCCGCCGTCATCCCTTGTTCTGCCACGATAAATTTCTGTTCCCGAATCAAGCCGTCCGTCCGTATCTGCTCCTCGACCACGGCTTGCGTATGAAGCCCTCTGCTCTGATTCGTCAAATATAAAGCATATCTATTCTTCACCTGGCCGCCTTCCTGACTGCTGTCAAGAAGCTTTAACCCTACCTTGCACCATACGGCGTCTGCGGCGTCATCCCCTGCTTTGACCTTGACGTCATTTTCATCCACAAGAGCCATATATGCCGTCGTGATGACTCTGGAACGAGGGTCCCTGTCATAATCCCCATAGGTGGCAATCTGTTCCATCACAAGTCCTTTGACTCCGGTTTCTTCTTCCAGCTCTCTTCTCGCAGTGTCCCCAAGGTTCTCCCGCATGTTAATGAAGCCTCCCGGCAGCGCCCATGCCCCGATGCATGGGTGGTTGCCCCTTTTCACCATAAGAATGCTAAGTCCCTCCAAAGATGAATTCAGTTTCCCCGGATGGGAAAATATAACGGCATCCGTCGTGCAGCTTGGGGACTCATATTTCCCCGGTTCATACCCTTCCAAAAACTCTTCCAGCGACTCTCCCTGCGCATTCCGTTCCCCGGTTCCCCGAAAACGGGACAAGTCTTCTAAAAATGATGGCACGTCTCTCATCCTCCTTTTCTGATACTCCCAGAATCCCTTTATACTATACTTAATTTAGAAGTGATATACATACAAAAAAGTCCTTGAAAACCAAGGACTTCTTAAGCTGCCTAGCGGAATCGAACCGCCGACCTCCGCCTTACCAAGGCGACGCTCTACCGACTGAGCCAAGGCAGCACACATGTGACATGCAACATTGATACTATACAATATTTCCCCCGCTCTTGTCAATATCATTTCTAACTTTTTTCCAACTTTTTTCTACATTTTTTATCCTTATTTTCTAACAATTCAAATAATATTTTCTAAATTCTCTTGTCCAAATCCAATTTTAGTGATATGATTAACACCGATGAAAATATAACGAAAGGAAACGAAAACGTGACCTACAAAGAAGCAAGGGTATATTTGGACAGTGTGTCGAAATACGGAAGTGTACTTGGTCTGGGTACGATTCGCAAGCTGTTGTGCGAGCTTAACAATCCGCAAGAGGACCTTAAGTTCATACACATTGCCGGAACTAACGGTAAAGGCTCTGTACTTGCATACACCTCCACCATATTGAGCAGGGCAGGATACAGAGTCGGACGCTATCTATCGCCAACAGTGGTTTCCTATCTGGAACGGATTCAGGTAGACGGACAATGGATACCGGAAGACGTATTTGCTATACTGACCACAATGGTCCAGCAAGCTATTGCCCGTATGGAAGCAGCCGGTGAGAAAAGCCCGACTGTATTCGAGATAGAGACAGCAATAGCTTTTTTATATTTTAAGGAGCAGGGCTGCGACTTAGTGGTTCTGGAATGCGGCCTTGGAGGCGCGACGGATGCCACCAACATGATAGAAAACACACTCCTGGCCATTTTTACCTCCATAAGCCGCGACCATTTGGGGATTCTGGGAAACACACTAACCGACATCGCCGCCGTAAAATCAGGAATCATAAAACCTGGGTGCAGGGTTGTCACAGTAAGACAGCGAAAAGAAGTGATGGAGGTTCTAGATAGGCGGGCTGAATCGCTTTCCTGTCCCATTATAACCGCAGACAGGAAACAAGCCACATTGCTGGCTGAAAACTACCACGGACAGATTCTTTCCTATAAAGGAATGAATCATATTCACTGTTCCCTTGCTGGGAGATACCAACTCGACAATGCCGTCACTGCGCTGGAAGCTGTTTTTACTCTCCGCACCCTGGGATACCGCATTCCGGAAGATGCCGTTCGTCAGGGGCTTAGGGAAACCCTCTGGCCCGGACGTTTTTCCTGTATCGGCACAAACCCCGTCTTCATCATAGACGGGGCGCACAACGAGGATGCTGCTAAGAGACTTAAGGAGACATTAGAGGCTTATTTCCCCGGAAAACATTTTATCTATATTATAGGAGTGTTTCGAGATAAAGAATATGAGAAAATCGCAGAAATCATGGGACCTCTGGCAAAATCCGTTCATACGGTGGACCTTCCTGATACCACGCGCACACTTCCGGCATCAGAACTTGCGGAAGTGATGAGGCGGCATTGCGAAGACGAAACACCCATACATGTGGAAGACAGTATCAAAACAGCGGTAAAAAATGCCCTGTCAGAGGCTTTAGAACCTGATATCATCCTATCTTTTGGTTCTCTTTCCTATCTTGGGCAGGTCATGCGGGACTTTGAGTTTATAACTGCTTAAATTAGCAGCCCAAGTCCAATAACAGTATAAGCAAATTAATTTTTAAGGGTATAATAATATGGTAAATCAGAACAAAATCAAACAGGCGGTCCGCCTTCTGTTGGAGGGAATCGGTGAGGATACTTCCAGGGAGGGTCTTCTTGACACACCGGACCGTATCGCCAGGATGTACGGGGAAATCTTTGGCGGAATGGATGAGGACGCCAAAGAGCATCTAAGCCGGACATTCCATGCAGACAAAAGCGAGATGGTAATTGAGCGAGACATCGCCTTCTATTCTATCTGCGAACACCATATGCTGCCTTTCTTTGGAAAAGTGCATATTGCGTACATTCCGGACGGCAAGGTGGTGGGCCTTAGCAAGCTGGCCCGGACTGTGGATGTGTTTGCAAGGCGGCTTCAGCTTCAGGAAAAATTGACCGGCCAAATTGCAGATGCACTTATGGAATATATGCAGCCTAAAGGGGCGCTTGTGATGGTGGAGGCAGAGCATATGTGCATGTCCATGCGGGGAATAAAAAAACCGGGGAGTCAGACGGTGACGCTGGCACAGCGCGGAGTCTTTGAGACGAATCCTGAGCTGGAAGAACGCTTTTTCCGGATGCTGCACCGTCAATGAGACTTTCTTACATCAGAAACCACCCTCTCTATGTCTCGTCCTGTCAAAGACTGAAAGAGCTGGAAAAAGACCGCGTCTTCTGCCGCCATCAGATGAGCCATTTTCTGGATGTGGCCAGAATCGCCTATATCCTGAATCTGGAAGGAAATCTTGGCTTTAGCCGGGATCTTATCTATGCCGCGGCTCTCCTTCACGATATCGGCAAGAGCCGGCAGTATGAGGCGCAGATTCCTCATGAGATTGCAAGTGAAAAGATCGCGGTAGAGATTCTTTCAGATATGCCCCCGGAAATTGCATTTTCCACAGAAGAACAAAGACAAATCCTCACAGCAATCCGCGGACATAGGAGCCTTAGAAAAAACGCCGAGCCCTTAGAGCTCCTTCTATATAGAAGCGATAAGCTGTCCCGGGCCTGCTTCGCCTGCCCCGCCGAAGCAGAGTGTAACTGGAGCATTGACAAGAAGAATATGAACATTCGATTATAATATGGAGATTCGATTATGATTATAGGAAAAAAGGAATTTGACACAAGCAGACATACTTACATCATGGGAATCTTAAACATCACGCCAGACTCCTTTTCCGACGGCGGCAGATTCTTTCATCCGGACGCCGCATTAAGACATGCGGAGGAAATGATTCGAGAAGGAGCCGACATTCTGGACGTTGGAGGCGAATCCACACGTCCCGGGCATGTCCAAATCAGTGACCAGGAAGAGATTTCCCGCACTGCACCCTTGATTGAAAAACTGAAACAAGAATTTGATATCCCCATTTCCATTGATACCTACAAAAGTACCGTAGCAGAAGCCGCACTTTCGGCCGGCGCGGACCTTGTCAATGAGATCTGGGGGCTTAAATATGACTCACGCATGGCAGGGCTTATCGCAAAATATAACGTTGCCTGCTGTCTGATGCATAATCGGAAAGAGGCCGTTTATCAGGATTTTCTTTCGGATTTTATGGCGGAT
>CATLIP010000127.1 GCA_949957035.1 uncultured Lachnospiraceae bacterium | reverse complement strand
GAGATTCCAGGGATTGGCATCATCAAAATGTTCCTCAAAGTCTGCCATGGTTTCTTCTGTGTTGCTGATGGCAGCTTCTGCTGCTGTTTCTTGTAATAATTCTTCACTCATAGTATTATTCCCTTTCACTAGCAAGACTTGTACGTCATCACATACCATTCCCAGTATCATGCGTCACCCGCCGCCGGGCTGACAACCTGTGCAGGTATCAGCGTACTTTCTTAATTATAACATATAATTGACAAAATGTTCAAAGAAAAATTGAATTTATGGAGATTTCATGAAAATTTATGGTTGACGAAAATTAAAAAAGATGGCACTCTTATTATTAGCAACGAAAGAAATCTGATTTTGGGGATGTGATAACAATGGGAAAGAAGACGGGAAAAGTATATGTTGTGGGGCATAAGAATCCAGATACAGACTCTATCTGTTCTGCGATTGCATATGCCAATCTGAAGAAAGAACTGACGGGCGACGAGTATACGGCGAAAAGGGCCGGACAGATTAATGAGGAGACGCTCTACGTGCTGAAGCGGTTCAAGGTGCGCGCACCGGAGTTGTTGTCTAACGTAAAGCTGCAGGTGAAGGATATTGACATACATAAGATAGAAGGTGTGGAGCCTAATGTGTCAATCAAGGCTACGTGGGAGAAGATGAAGGAGCAGAATGTCAAGACCCTTCCGATTCTGAAGGACGAGGAATTGGTGGGAGTTATTTCGACAGGGGATATAGCTACTTCTTATATGGATGTGTATGACAACAACATTTTGTCTGAGGCTAAGACACAGTATAAGAATATTGTGGAAACCTTGGACGGGACGCTGATTTGCGGAAATGAACACGGGTATTTTACCAGAGGAAAGGTGACGGTCGGTGCGTCAAGCCCGGAGCTGATGGAGGAATTTATTGAGAAGGACGACTTGGTTATCTTAAGCAACCGTTATGAGTCACAGTCCTGTGCAGTGGATATCGATGTAAGCTGTCTCGTGGTGTGTCAGGGAGCGGAGGTGTCCAAAAGACTGGTTAAAAGAGCCGAGGAGCAGAGTATCGTGATTATCAGTACGCCCCACGATACCTATACGGTGGCGCGTCTGATTAACCAGAGTATTCCTGTGAAGCACTTTATGACAAAGGCTCCGCTTACGACCTTCCGGATGACGGATTATGTGGATGATATTAAGGAAGCTATGACGAAGAAAAAGTTCAGGGATTTCCCGATTCTTGACAGACATGGGCGTTTTAAGGGGTTTATTTCCAGACGTCGGTTTCTTGATGTGAGCAAGAAGCGGGTGATTCTGGTGGACCATAATGAGAAATCTCAGGCTGTAGACGGGATTGAAGAGGCGGAGATTGTGGAGATTATCGATCATCACAGGCTTGGCAGCATTGAGACTATGGGGCCGGTGTTCTTCCGCAACCAGCCTGTGGGCTGTACGGCAACCATCGTTTACCAGATGTACGAGGAGGCTGGTGTGAAGATTACCCCCACGATTGCGGGGCTTCTCTGTTCGGCGATTATCTCGGATACATTGCTGTTCCGCTCGCCTACCTGTACTCAGGTGGATGAGAAGGCGGCGAAGAAGCTAGCGAAGCTGGCGGACATAGATTTGGAGCAGATGGCGGGCGAGATGTTCAAGGCGGGAAGCAGCCTGGCAGGAAAGAGCGCAGAAGAAATCTGTTTCCAGGATTTTAAGCAGTTTACGGTCAATGATGTTGTGTTTGGCGTGGGACAGATTAATTCCATGAATAAGGATGAGCTTAAGGAAATTCGGGAGGTATTGACGCCGCATCTGCCGGAGGTGTTGAAATCCAATCATCTGCAGATGGTCTATTTTATGCTGACGGACATACTGGATGAGTCCACTGAGCTGCTCTGTGTGGGGAATAATGCCAAGGAATATATTATCGATGCCTTTGACCTTGGAGAGGATACGGATAAGGTTGTATTAAAAGGCGTGGTGTCAAGGAAGAAGCAGTTGATTCCTACGTTAGTCGGGACCCTGCAGCAGTAAAGCCCTTACCGGCAGAGGGGGCTGCTTGGCAGATTTGGAAATGAAGGAGGAAACAGAAGATGGAGATATCAGGAAACAGGCAGGTCTGGAAACCAGGGAATATGCTGTATCCCCTTCCGGCTGTGATGGTCAGTTCTGCAGACCTTTGTGGAAATGCGAATATCCTGACTGTAGCGTGGACGGGGACGGTGTGTTCCGATCCTGCCATGCTTTATATTTCTGTGAGGCCGGAGCGTTATTCTCACCATATGATTCAGGAAACAGGGGAATTTGTGGTTAACCTGACTACAGAGAAACTTGGCTTTGCCACAGACTGGTGCGGCGTAAAGTCCGGCAGGGATGTGGACAAATGGAAGGAAATGAAGCTGACTAAGGGCGGGGCGGCAAAGCTTAAGTTCGCGCCTGTGATTCTGGAGTGTCCGGTCAATATTGAGTGTCGGGTGACAGAGATTAAGAAGTTAGGTTCCCATGACATGTTTCTTGCAGAGGTCGTGGCAGTACAAGTAGATGAAAGATATATGGAGAAAAGCGGGAAGTTTGAGTTGAACTCTACGGGACTTCTGACCTATTCTCATGGAGAGTACTTTGGACTTGGGAAAGAGCTTGGAAGATTTGGCTTCAGTGTAAAAAAGCGTTAGCAGATTATTGCATTTTACGGTGTCCCTCCTACATACATATAGTAGAGAATGGTATCGTAATCTGAGGTAATGTGTATATGAAGAAACGGGAATACTGTAAGATATTGATTCTGTGCGGTCTGCTCTATATGTTCTGTCTGTTTCAGTTTATGGGAATTTCTTTGGGCCGCCCGGAGGATAAGGGTTGGGAGGACAGCAAGGAGGCTGTAGAAGAGGCTGTGGATAAAGACGCTTCTTCCATAGAGGGGGAGGCGCCGCAGATTGCAATTACTTTCGATGACGGGCCCAGCGCTAAATGTACGGGAAGACTGCTGGACGGATTGAAAGAGAGGGGAATCAAAGGGACGTTTTTTCTAATCGGAAAGAATGCCGAGGAGAATCCTGAGCTTGTCAGGCGTCTGGACGAGGAGGGACATCTCATAGGGAACCATACTTACAGTCACGTGGAGATTACCAAGCTGTCGGATGAGGACGCGAAAAAGGAGATAATGGAGACAGACCGCGTGATTAGTTCCATCACGGGGGAACATGTAGAATATATGCGGCCGCCCTTTGGACTTTGGCAGGATGAACTGGAGGAAGAGTTAGACGTCATGCCTGTGATGTGGAGTATCGACCCGTTGGACTGGACCACAAAGAATGTGGAGGAGATTGTGAACAAGGTAGTAACGGAAGCACAGGAAAATGATATCATTCTCCTGCATGACTGTTATGATACCAGCGTGGACGCGGCGCTTAGGATTGTGGACATTTTGAAGAAGAAGGGGTTTGAGTTTGTGACGGTGGATGAGCTGCTCATGGATTAGGATGTTGGAGTTCAGATTAAGCAGATAAATGGGGGGAGAATGTGGGAATGGAAAATGAATTTGCCAGAACCGAAATGTTGCTTGGAAGAGACGGGATGGCCCGCCTTAAAGCGGCGTCTGTTATGGTGCTCGGCGTTGGGGGAGTGGGGTCCCACTGTATTGAGGCCCTGGCCAGAAGCGGTGTGGGAACGCTGATTCTGGTGGATCATGACAAGGTTTCTGTCACCAATATCAATCGGCAGTCTATTGCAATGCACAGCACTGTGGGACAATATAAGACTAAGATAATGAAGGAAAAGATAGCGGACATAAGCCCCCGGACAAAGGTCATTACCTATGAATGTTTCGTGCTGCCGGAGAATATGGAGGAGATTTTTGCGCAGAGGCCGGACTATATCATTGACGCAATCGATACGGTAACTGCTAAGCTGGCTCTGGCAGAGAAGGCCGCTGCCGAGGAGATTCCTATTATCAGCAGTATGGGGACCGGGAATAAGCTGCGCCCGGAGTTATTTGAAATTACGGATATCAGCAAGACGAGCGTGTGCCCCCTGTGCAGGGTGATGAGAAAGGAGCTTCGCGCAAGGGGAATCCGGCATTTGAAAGTGTTGTATTCACCGGAAAAGCCGGTGAGAGCGTCTGTATCTGCACCGCAAAAGGAAGATGACAAGAGAGTTCCCGGCAGTGTTTCTTTTGTTCCGCCTGTGGCGGGACTTCTGATTGCGGGGGAGGTACTTAGGGAGCTTGCAGGTATATAGGGCAAAGGGAGAATATCAGATTATGGATTTATTTGAATATGCGAGAGAGAAGAATATGGACCGGGAAGCCCCGCTTGCATCCAGGCTTCGCCCGGCCACCCTTGAAGAGGTGGTGGGGCAGCAGCATATTATTGGAAAGGATAAGCTTTTGTATCGGGCTATCAAGGCGGATAAGATAAGTTCGATTATATTTTACGGGCCGCCTGGGACAGGTAAGACGACTCTTGCCAAGGTGATTGCCAATACTACAAGCGCAGAGTTTACTCAGATTAATGCGACGGTGGCGGGAAAGAAGGATATGGAGGCCGTAGTACAGAAGGCTAAAGAGCTTCTGGGCATGTACCAGAAGAGAACGATTCTGTTTGTGGACGAGATTCACAGATTCAATAAGGGGCAGCAGGACTATCTGCTTCCTTTTGTGGAGGACGGGACCATTATACTCATCGGAGCAACGACGGAGAACCCTTATTTTGAAGTAAATAGCGCGTTGATTTCCAGGTCCAGTATCTTTGAGCTTCATCCGCTTAGTAGGGAGGAGATTCAGACGGTGCTGCGCCGGGCAGTCTACGACTCGGAAAAGGGGATGGGGAGCTATGATGCAGACATAGACGAGGAGGCTTTGGAATTTCTGGCGGATATCTCCGGTGGGGATGCAAGGAATGCTCTGAATGCTGTGGAGCTTGGGATTCTGACCACGGACCGAAGCGGGGACGGAAAGATTCATATTACGCTTGAGGTTGCGTCGGAGTGTATTCAGAAACGGGTGGTACGTTATGACAAGACGGGGGACAACCATTATGACACGATTTCCGCCTTTATCAAGAGCATGCGCGGCTCAGATCCGGACGCGGCGGTTTATTATCTTGCAAAGATGCTGTATGCCGGGGAGGATATTAAGTTCATTGCAAGGAGAATTATGATTTGTGCCTCCGAGGATGTGGGAAATGCAGACCCTATGGCCCTTACTGTGGCGGTTTCGGCGGCCCAGGCTGTGGAGAGGATTGGGATGCCGGAGGCACAGATTATCCTGTCTCAGGCGGTTTTATATGTGGCGACGGCGCCTAAGAGTAATTCCGCATGTAATGCGATTTTTTCGGCTCTTGAGAATGTAAAGAATTATAAGACGACAGTTCCGGCACATTTACAGGATGCTCACTACAAAGGCGCCCAAAAGCTTGGACATGGAGTCGGATACCGGTATGCCCATGATTATCCCAACCATTTTGTTAAACAGCAGTATCTTCCGGACGAGATTTTAGACGCAAGATTCTATGAGCCGGGGCAAAACGGACATGAGAAGGCAATTCGGGAGTGGATGGAATATATCCGAGGGGAATAGTGGCTTTACATTTCATATCTGAGAGAGTATAATCGAGACATAGAGGCAGAGCGTTTCCACACTGTTTCGGGTACAGAGGTAACTGAGACAAAATATGCAGGAGCGTTCTTAATATTAGGAGGGAATATTAAAATGAAAGTGTATGACGCAGTAAAGAAGGAAGAAGTAGAAGTGGATGGAACCAAGGGCTTGATTGACATCATGCGGGATGGACGTCAGGTAGACCTTTACCTGAAGGAGAAGAAGTCAGATGCCGACGGTTATATGAGCTGGGATGTAGAGCATTGGTCCAGTATTGATGTTAAGAGGTTTATCCGTTGTTACTCTTTTGAGGGAAGGGTGTTGGGTGAGTCTACCGGACATAACATTTATGACTTAGAGAATGAATTTAAGCCGGAGGAAGCGGCAAAGATTGAATTGAGTTAGGATTTGCAGTACATAGGAATATGGATAATGTATAAGTAGGAAATGTCCTGTATCCGGGGAACCGGGTTCAGGACATTTTAAGTATAAAAAAAATATAAAGAGTGTTGACAAAAGAATTAGGTAGTGTTAAATTAGTATTCGAAGATGTTAGCACTCAAAAATGTAGAGTGCTAACAGAAGAATCCGAAAGGAGGAAGGACAGTGATAGAACACAGTCTTAGTGACCGTAAGATGAAGATTCTGCATGCAGTCATTCAGAATTATCTCGAGACGGGCGAACCGGTGGGCTCCAGGACGATTTCCAAATATACGGATCTGAATTTAAGTTCCGCGACAATCCGTAATGAGATGGCCGATTTGGAAGAACTGGGATATATCATGCAGCCTCACACATCAGCCGGACGGATTCCTTCGGATAAGGGTTACAGGCTCTATGTAGATATGCTGATGGAGGAGAAGGAACAGGAACTGAATGAGATGCAGGAGCAGATGCTTGACAAGGCGGACCGAATGGAACAGCTCCTAAAGCAGGCGGCGAGGGTTCTTGCAAGCAGCACGAACTATGCAACCATGGTTTCCACCCCCATGAATAACGCCAATAAGATTAAGTTCATACAGTTATCCATGGTGGATGCGGAACAGGTGATTGCAGTGATTGTGCTGGGAGGCAATGTAATCAAGAATAAGATTATTCAGGTGGATGAGACGCTCAGCAATGAGAATCTTTTGAAGCTGAATATGCTTCTGAATACAACGCTCAATGGTATGTCCATCGAAGAGATTAATCTGGGGCTCATTGCCAGACTTAAGGAGCAGGCAGGAATACACAGCAGTGTGATTGGCAATGTGTTGGATGCCGTGGCAGACGCAATTCAGATTGACGAGGATATGCAGATCTACACAAGCGGCGCGACGAATATTTTTAAATATCCGGAGCTCAGTGATAACCAGAGTGCACAGGAGATTATCAATGCGTTTGAGGAGAAGCAGCAGTTGACAGAGCTGGTGACTCAGACGCTGGCTAAGGAGGATAATACCGGAATACAGGTCTACATCGGTGACGAGACTCCGGTTCAAACCATGAAAGATTGCAGCGTTGTTACCGCAACTTATGAATTAG
>CATLIP010000126.1 GCA_949957035.1 uncultured Lachnospiraceae bacterium | reverse complement strand
CTACTATGGCGTCATGGAAGACCTGGACATTATCACACGGGCCGTCTGCGTCGAGAACCACAGCGGCGAAGACATTTATCTGGAAAACCTCCAGAGCGTATGCATCGATTATCTCTACGGCGACTATGACCTGCACACCTTCTATGGCCGCCACGTAAAGGAACGCAACTGCCAGCGCACTCCTTTGCATCATGGAGTTCAGTCTGTGGGCAGCACACGCGGTACTTCGAGCCACCAGTACAATCCGTTCCTGATTCTGTCTGACCGGGACGCCACAGAAGATGAAGGAAGATGTTACGGCTTTTCCTTCCTGTACAGCGGTGATTTTATCGGAAGCGCCGAGCTTGACCAGTATGGCCAGACCCGGCTCCTGCTTGGAATCCATCCCGATAATTTCTGCTACTGCGTTGGACCTGAAGAACGTTTCTATGCTCCCGAAGCTGCCATGGCATACTCGGAACACGGGCTTGGCACATTGTCCCGCATCTTCCATAAGGCATACCGAAGCCACCTGTGCCGGGGCAAATGGACGAAAACCCGGCGTCCGGTCCTGTTAAACGACTGGGAGGGCGTGTATTTTGACTTTGACGGGGACAAGCTGGTGCAGATGGCAAAGGATGCTGTCAAAATGGGCATAGAGCTTTTCGTCATGGATGACGGATGGTTCGGCAAACGTGATTTAGATGTATCCGGCCTTGGCGACTGGGTGGTGAATGAAAAGAAACTGGGCTGCACCTTAAAGGAACTCTCTGACCGGATTCATGATTTAGGCATGCAGTTCGGCATCTGGTTCGAGCCGGAAGGCATCAACGAGGACAGCGACCTCTACCGGGAACATCCGGAATGGGCAATGCAGATTCCGGGCAAGGCCCCGACCCGCTCCCGACAGCAGCTTTTACTGGACTTTTCCAGGGAGGATGTCCGAGACTACATTTTCAGCCATATCTGTAAGGTACTTGATTCTGCAAGGATTGAATACCTGAAATGGGACTTGAACCGCAGTCTCTCCGACCTCTACAGCGCCGTCCTTCCAGGAGAAAGACAGGGCGAAATCATGCACCGTTATGTTCTGGGACTCTATGACATGCTTGAGAAGTTAATCATGCGTTACCCGGATATGCTGATTGAAGGCTGCAGCGGCGGCGGCGGACGTTTTGACGCCGGGATGCTTTACTACACGCCGCAAATCTGGTGCAGTGATGATACGGATGCCATCGAGCGGCTCAGCATCCAGTACGGCACTTCCTTCGGCTATCCTGTCAGTACCATGGGCTCCCACGTCTCCCACTGCCCCAATGAGCAGACCGGAAGGATTACGCCCCTCAACACCCGGGCGACCGTCGCCATGTCCGGCACCTTTGGATACGAGCTGGATGTTAATACGATGTCCGAAGAGGAAATGGAAACCGTAAAAATACAGATTCAGGAATTTAAGAAATACTATGACTTGATTCAATATGGGGATTACTACCGGCTCACCAATCCGGACAATGTAGAGGCATACCATGGGTGGGAATTTGCCGCAGAAGACGGCAGCGAAGCCCTCCTGTGCATCGTTGCCCTCCAGATTCATCCCAATGGCCCCGGACGCTGGATGCGGCTGAAAGGATTGAAACAAGACGGCATTTATCTTGTGGACGGACAGGAATATCCCGGAGATGTACTGATGAACGGCGGACTGCTTCTTCCAAGGGCAACCGAAGAATACGAGAGTTTCCGTATTCATATAGTAGAAAAATGTTAAAATGACTGATCATTATGGGGCTGCCGTGATACATTCTACATGATATACCCAGTGTATATTGCAGAATATCTCACGGCAGCCCCGTTCCATGAATCGACCTGATAATCTCTTTTGTTACTCTTCTAAACACTTCTCTATATACCCCCGTACTTCTTCCTTTGGCATATCTAACACAAAGGCAAGTTCCCCGAACAAAAACTTCTCTGCTATGCTCAGATACTTCTCATCTACATTGATGGACTTCTTCCCGGATGCAATCCGGTTCATCTTGCGCATATAAGACGTCTTGAGCAAAGCTACCCATTCCCTGCACTGGTTCTTTAAGAGAGCTTCTTTATAGAACACTTCCCTCTTCTTCTCATCCGTGACTCCAATCGTCTCAATGCTTCCCAACTCACCAATCAGTTTCTTTGCTTCCTGACCGGAAATCAATTCTCTAATCTGTCTCTTCTCGTTCTCCACAGGTGTATACAAAGTTCCTTTGACATTATAAAGCGGCTTTAAGGTATAGTATTCCTTCTGCTTGTCCGAACAACTCATATCAAGCCTTCCGATATCTATTACCTCACAGACTCCTTCCTTATAATGCGCCACATAATCACCAATTTTGAACATAAATGAACCTCCTCTCTATCTGACCTTACCATTACACGAAAAAGGACTGAAAAACAAACAGCGTACAATCATAACAGCTTCCCCCTTGTTGCCTTCAGATTGTACGCCAGTATGCCTGGAGTTACACCTATGAAATTACATAATTCCCAACGACATATAATCCTTTTCTATGCTGTATTATATCACGAACAAACAACAAATGTAAGGATTATTTTCAGAAAATCTTTTCTTTTTATAATTTTTATCTGATATCATCCGAATACTCTTCTGCTGTTCCCCATAAGTAATCGTATACTTGACAATTTTTACTAAAAATTTTTCTTTTTTTGCACAAAAATATGGAAAGAATGAGAAAAAAATTGTATAATATCTATTATCATGTAACACAAATGGAAAGAGAGGGCTCACTATGAAGCAAAATACTATGTTAGCGATGATTTTGGCCGGTGGCCGTGGCTCCAGACTGCATGACCTTACCAATAAGGTGGCAAAGCCGGCTGTATCATATGGTGGAAAGTACCGCATTGTTGATTTCCCGTTAAGCAACTGTGCCAACAGCGGCATTGATGTGATCGGTGTACTGACACAATATGAATCCGTTTTATTGAACAGTTACGTTGCAGCCGGACGCCGCTGGGGTCTGGATGCCAAGGACAGCGGTGTCTACGTACTTCCGCCCCGTGAGAAGGCTGACGCCAATCTGGATGTTTACCGCGGAACCGCAGACGCGATTTCCCAGAATATCGACTTTATTGATACCTACTCTCCGGAATATCTGCTTGTCCTTTCCGGCGACCACATCTATAAGATGAATTATGCCAAGATGCTTGCAGAGCACAAGGCCAATAACGCTGATGCCACCATCGCCGTAATCGAAGTACCTTTCAAGGAGGCGAGCCGTTTTGGAATCATGAATACGGACGAGGACGGCCATATCGTTGAATTTGAGGAGAAACCGGCGGAGCCTAAGAGCAATCTCGCTTCAATGGGTATCTATATCTTTAACTGGAAACCCTTACGTAAGCTGTTGGTTGCCGATATGAAGAATCCGGATTCTAACCACGATTTCGGTAAGGACATTATCCCGCAGCTTCTGGCAGACCATAAGACTCTGTATGCTTACAAGTTCAAAGGCTACTGGAAGGATGTAGGAACCATTGATTCCCTGTGGGAAGCGAACATGGATCTTCTGGACACCAACAATGAGCTTGACCTGAACGACCCGACCTGGAAGATTTATACAGAAGACGTTACAACTCTGCCTCACTATGTAGGTCCGGACGCAAGCATCAAGCGTGCCTTTATCACTCAGGGCTGTATCATTGAAGGCGAGGTTAAAAATTCCGTCCTCTTCACAGGAGTGGAGGTTGGAGAAGGCGCAAGGGTTATCGACAGCGTTTTAATGCCTGGAGCCAAGGTAGAAGCAGGCGCCGTTGTACAGCGCGCGCTGGTAGCTGACGGCGTTAAGATTGGCAGGGAAGCGGTCGTTGGAAGCGCAGACAGCGAGCACATCGAACTGGTGGCAAAACGTGTAAAGGGGGTAGAATAATATGAGTAAAGCATTAGGAATCGTTAATTTTTCCGGAAATCACATCTGGGTGAAGGGACTGGAAGAATACCGTCCTATCGGCGCTTTTTCTTTCCTAGGCAGATACCGTGTAATCGATTTCCCGATTTCAAATATGAGTAACAGCGGTATTGACCGTATTCAAGTATATATTAGAAGACAGCCCCGCTCCCTGGTGGAGCATCTCGGAACCGGACGTCATTACAACATTAACTCTAAGCGGGGACGGCTGCACATCCTGTTTTCAGAGTCCAAGGGTGACAATGACCTCTACAACACAGATATTGCCGCATTCTCGGCAAACCTGGAGTGTATCGAGAGATCTCATCAGCCTTATGTAGTGATAGCGCCAAGCTATATGGTCTACTCCGCAGATTTCAATGCCCTGTTGGCGAACCATATCGAGTCTGAGGCGGATATTACACTTTTATATCACAGTGTAGACAATGCAAGGGATGCTTTCCTGAACTGCAACGCACTGAACCTGAATCGGCAGAAAGGCGTTCTGTCATTAGAGCCGAACCGGGGCAACGCCAAGAACAGGAACATTTTCATGGATACATATATTATGAAGAAGGATTTGTTCCTTGACCTGATTAAGAAAGCAAAATCCCTGTCCTCCATGTATACGCTGGCAGATATCGTCAACAATGCATGTGAAGAGCTGGATGTGCGCGGTATCTCTCACAGAGGATATTTCGCATCTATCACAGATTTGAACAGCTTCTACAATGCGAACATTGAGCTGATTGACGCTAAGAGGGCTACCGGTCTGTTTGACGATGAATGGCCTGTATACACAAGAACCAATGATTCCTGTCCGACACAGTATTTTGACACGGCAGATGTAAAGAGTTCGGTCGTATCCAACGGATGCCTGATTGAAGGTACTGTTGAAAATTCCGTAATCGGCCGTGGCTGCGTCATCAAGAAAGGCGCTGTAGTGAAGAACAGTGTCGTACTTCCGGGAGCGATTGTGGGCAATGACGTTACCATAGATTGTCAGGTAGTAGACAAACACGCGAAGATAATACATGCGAAAGAGATTATCTCTGACCCTGAGAGTCCGGGATACATTCGGCGTGAGGATACTTTGTAATCTCCTGTCCAAAGGGCAGGCCCTGATGTCTCTGTGAGGCCAAGGCGCTTCGTCAGGCAAGATACAAATAAAATATATGAGAGGCTGTCGCTTGAAAGCTGGAATACTTTACTGCGGCTGCCTCTCGTTTTATAATTCCTGTGATTGAATTTCTATTGAATCTCCCGAATCTTCTTACGAAGCGCAAGCACTTGATTCGGCGCTACAGACAGTTCGTCTATCCCTATCTGAATCAGATACTCCGTCATCTCTAAATCGGCCGCCATATCGCCGCATATGCTGATATGCTTCTCCTCCAGATGCACATTATTCGTAATAATCCGAATCATTTTAAGAAGCGCCGAGTGGTGGGGATTGAAATACCTCTCCAGCCTCTCGTTCTGCCTGTCCATTCCAAGGGTTAGCTGCAGCAGGTCATTCGTTCCGATACTGAAAAAATCTACCTCTCTCGCAAGCTCGCCGCTAATCATAACCGCCGCCGGAGTTTCTATCATGACGCCTACCGGAATATCAGAATCAAAGGAAGTCTTCTCCTTCTTTAATTCCTTCTTCGCCTTCTCAAGCATCAGCTTGGCCAGTTTTACCTCTTCGATGGATGTAATCATTGGGAACATGATAGAGAGATTACCGAAAGCCGAAGCCCTCAGGATAGCGCGGAGCTGTGTCTTAAACACTTCCTCCTTATCAAGAGATACCCGAATCCCACGATACCCGATTGCAGGATTGGGATCTGTCCCTAAGTCCAGACATTCTGCGGTCTTCTCTCCTCCTAAGTCTGCCGTTCGAATAACCACCTTCTTAAACCCCATAGTCTCGGCAGCCAGCTTGTACACCTGAAACTGATACTCCTCTGTGGGAGGCTTCGAGCCGCTCTCCATATACAGGAATTCACTCCGAAACAGACCTATCCCTCCTGCATCACAGCGCAGCACATTCTCGATATCCTCGCGGTTTCCGATATTCGCACAGACATCAATCTTCTGCCCGCTCTGGGTAATATTCTCCTTCCCCTTCAAACGCTCCAGATTCTGTGCCTGAGTGTGGTTGGCATCCTGCTTCTGACGCATCTTCGTAACCGTAGTATAATCCGGCTCAATGTATATCTTGCCCTCAAAGCCGTCTATAATAATCGTCTTGCCCTCATAGTCCTTCTTCAAAGCCTCGCCAAGACCGATGACGGACGGAATCCCCTTCGTCCGGGCAAGTACGGCCGTATGTGAATTAATCGTTCCATATCTTGTGACAAATCCCAATACCTTCGTCTTGTCCAACTGTACTGCCTCACTGGGATACAGCTCCCCCGCTGCCAGCACAAACGGCTCGTCCATCAGCATCTTATCCTTCCAACCCCTGGCAAGGGTGCGCTGCAGCCGATTCGTAACATCCTTGACATCAGCATCATGTCCCTGTACATATCCCTTATCATTCTCAACTGCCGTCGCAATAAAATATTCCGCCGCATTCTGAATGGCATACTCTGCATTCAGCTTATGTTCTACAATAATACCTGTAACCTTGTCAACCAGATCCTGATCCTCTAGTACCATCTCCTGCATCTCAAAGATTGCAGCATTGGCCTCTCCAACCTCCTTGGCAGCCGTCTCATACAATTCCTTCAACTCCTGCAGCGCCTTTTGGCGCGCTTTCTGGAAACGTTGTACTTCCTTCTCAACATCCTTTACATAGATCCGTCGAATCTCCTTAGAATCCCTCTTATAAAAAGACAGCTTGCCGATGGCGATTCCTTCTGATACTTTTTTCCCCGTCAATGTGATCATACTCTTGTCCTCTGTTATCTCATTAGTCATCCGATACCCTATACTTTACACTTTTAAGCGCATTTCGTCAAGTAAAATGATACTGTCGCATCTATGGTTTTATAGCAAAAATATAAAAATTATTGTCAAATCTCTTGACGCTTTTATAAATATATGCTAGTCTATAAAACAGTTATCTATAGATTTGTTTTATGGATGCAGTGTTTCTAATTAATTTTATTATGGAGGTATTGTCATGAAAGGTACAGTGAAATGGTTCAACAACCAAAAGGGTTACGGTTTCATTTCTGATGAAACCGGCAATGATGTGTTCGTCCACTATTCCGGACTGAACATGGAAGGTTTCAA
>CATLIP010000125.1 GCA_949957035.1 uncultured Lachnospiraceae bacterium | reverse complement strand
ATACCGATATCGACAGGCAGATAGCGGGACGGCGCAAGGATGTTGTTAAGCACCGAAAGAGGGTCTGTAGGAAGATGAAGACTACGGGCAAAATCATTGCTTGAACCGGTTGGAATGTATCCAAGGATGACAAGAGACAGTGACTCAATGCCGCCTACAACTTCATTGATGGTTCCATCTCCTCCAAGTACCACAATTCTGTGACACTTTCTGTCAGCGGTAAGTTTTCGGACAATCTTTGTGGCATGATGCCGGTACTTTGTAAAAAATACCTGATATTTGACTTTGCGCTCCTTTAGCACCGGTTCCACCTGATTCCACAGCCTGCGTCCTAAACCGGACCGGGAATTAGGGTTGACGATGAAGGTGTATTCATCCGTAGAATCTGCCGTATCAGGCGCGCCGGACCGAGTGATTTTGTCCTCAAATGTCTTCATAAAAGCCTCCTTATAGAATTTATCTATAAATTGAAAAGTTATATTATAATTAATGATTGGATTTATTGGAAAGGCAGCGTTATAATACACTTACAAGATATTATTGTAAATGGTTTCACTACCATATTCCCTTCTAAAAAATCCTTTGAGTCCGCTTGCTCGAAGGATTTTTACTTTTATACTCGTAAGAAGCGCTGGAGTGTGTTTGAAAATCCTTTAAAACAGCCCGTCAAGATAAACCGTCAGCGAACGTCTCATATTTCCCTCAAAATCAGTCTTGCCGCCTTTCAGACACCATTCAAAGACATTTCCAATGACAATCATTCGAATATCTGTGGCAATATCGTTAAGCTCTGCCGCCGGAGCCACAACGCCTGCGTCAATCGCTTTTCGCAGATAATCCGATACGGTGACGATAGGGTAGGGGCGTTTGGTCCAGATTAACGGATTCAAGGACTGGTTCTTGGGCGTATAATAATTGGACATAAATTCCACGCCCAGTTTCCGGCAGTAATGTGCATAATTCAGGTACACACAGATAATAGCCTGCTTTGCTTCATCCGGGGTGGAGGGCATGTCTAAAAGATTCGGGTCGATACCCGGCTGCTCTTCTATGTAGTAAGAAAGAAGGTCGTCCTTGGTCTTAAAATGATGATAAAAGCTTCCGTTTGAGACGCCTGCTTCTTCGCAGATATTCTTGATAGAAAGCTGCTCGTAACCTTTTTTCTGCAGAATGTCTTTTGCAGCGCGGAAAATTTTTGCCTTTGTCTCCTTTGATTTTAACTGCTGTCTGGACAGCTCATGGATTTCCTGATTCATATCGTAAGCTCCTTGAGAAAATCAATGTATATACGGAAAGTGTAAAATAACAGCTTGCCGATTCAAAAACGATTATAGCATAGCATGTTATGATTTTCAAGAAAACAGAGTGAACTCTGTATCGAGTATTTCGTTGCAGATTTGGCATATTTTAGGTATAATAAAGGACAGTGTGAGGAGGCTTATATAAGAGTGATAAGGGAAATTTAGAAAGGGTATATAGAGCATGGACATTAATCAGAAGATTACAGAAGAACTGGGTGTAAAGAAATGGCAGGTGGATGCGGCAGTCAAGCTGATTGACGAAGGCAACACCATACCATTTATAGCGAGGTACCGGAAAGAGGCAACTGGAACCCTGGACGATGAGCAGCTTAGAAAGCTTAATGAGCGGCTGGCTTATCTTCGCAATCTGGAGGAGAAGAAGGAGCAGGTATTATCCAGTATAGAAGAACAAGGGAAGATGACGGAGGAATTGCAAAAGCAGATTCTTGCGGCGGAGACACTGGTAGTCGTTGAAGATTTGTACCGCCCTTACCGCCCCAAGAGAAGAACCCGGGCGACCATAGCGAAAGAAAAAGGACTTGAGCCATTGGCGGCAGTCATTACGCTGCAGAAGACGAAGCAGCCTATTGAGGAATTGGCGGCGGAGTACATAGATTCAGAGAAGGATGTCAACACTGTAGAAGAAGCCATCGCAGGAGCCAAGGATATAGTGGCCGAGAGCATTTCCGATGAGGCAGATTACCGTATCTGGATTCGAAAGATTACAATACAGAAGGGCAGAGTCATTTCTGCCGCGAAGGATGAGAAGGCTGAGTCTGTGTATGAGATGTACTATGATTTTGAAGAGCCGGTGAACCGTCTTGCAGGGCACCGAATCCTGGCGCTGAACCGGGGAGAAAAGGAGAAGTTTCTTTCCGTCAAGATTGAGGCTCCGGAGGAGGATATTATCCGTTATTTGGAGAAGAAGACGATTCATGGGAATAATCCTTACACTGCTCCGATTTTGAAGGATGTAGTAGAAGACAGCTACAAGCGTTTGATTGCTCCGGCTATTGAGCGAGAGATTCGCAGCGATTTGACAGAGAGGGCGGAAGACGGGGCAATCGAGGTATTTAAGAAGAATCTGGAGCAGCTCCTGATGCAGCCTCCCATTGTGGGACAGACGGTTCTTGGATGGGACCCGGCTTTTCGTACAGGGTGTAAGCTGGCGGTCGTAGACCCTACCGGAAAGGTAATCGGGACTACGGTTATCTATCCGACGGCGCCCACCACGCCGCAGAAGATTAAGGCGTCCAAAGACCTTTTGAAGAAGATTATTGCCAAGTATAATATTACGTTGATTTCTGTGGGGAACGGCACTGCCTCCCGTGAATCGGAGATGTTTATCGTAGAGCTCCTCAAGGAGATTCCCCAGAAGGTGCAGTATGTAATCGTCAACGAGGCGGGAGCTTCCGTATATTCTGCAAGTAAGCTTGCATCGGAAGAATTTCCCAATTTTGACGTCGGACAGAGAAGCGCGACCTCCATTGCGAGACGTCTGCAGGACCCACTGGCAGAGCTGGTAAAGATTGATCCTAAGTCTATTGGTGTGGGACAGTACCAGCATGATATGAATCAGAAGAAGTTAAGCGAGGCATTGTCGGGTGTGGTAGAAGACTGTGTAAACCGGGTAGGAGTGGACCTGAATACGGCTTCAGCTCCCCTTCTGGCCTACATTTCGGGGATATCCGGAACCATTGCCAAGAATATCGTAACATATCGGGAAGAGAACGGAAAATTCGCCAATCGAAGGCAGCTTCTTAAGGTTGCCAAGTTAGGGCCAAAGGCGTTTGAACAGTGCGCGGGCTTCATGCGAATCCAGGGAGGGGATAATCCGCTGGATGGAACAAGCGTACATCCGGAGACGTATGAGGCTGCGGGGAAATTATTGAAGAAGCAGGGATTTGCGGTGGAGGATATCAGCGGCGGCAAGCTTGTAGGCTTATCACTGACGATTAAGGATTACAAGAAGCTGGCGGAGGAATTGGGGATTGGAGAGATTACTCTGCGTGATATTGTAAAAGAGCTGGAGAAGCCGGCCAGAGACCCGCGTGACGAGATGCCCAAACCAATCCTTAGGACAGACGTTCTTGAGATGAAGGATTTGACGGAGGGGATGATTCTTAAGGGAACGGTAAGGAATGTCATTGATTTCGGAGTTTTTGTGGATATCGGCGTTCACCAGGACGGGCTGGTACATATCTCCGAGATTACAGACAAAAAGTTTATTAAGCATCCGCTGGAAGCCGTGAGCGTAGGAGATATTGTAGACGTAAAGGTGCTGGGGATCGATATGAAGAAGAAGCGAATCCAGCTTACTATGAAGGGAATTTCATAATAAGTACAGGAAAGTGATTGAAGAGAGGTTATAAAGGAAAATGAAAGAAAACTGGAAGAAAACTCTGGAAACAGTGATTTCTGTGTTGATTGGAAACATAATCCTTGCCATTGCTGTGGCGGCATTCGTTGTGCCTCACGGGATTATCATGGGAGGGGCTACGGGAGTGGCCCTTACAATTAACCATTACATGAATGGGAATCTGTCGGTAATTATCTTTATTGTGAATATTATACTTTTTATATTGGGGACGATTGTATTAGGGAAAAAATTTGCGTTGACGACTCTGATTAGTACAATTGTGTATCCGATATTTCTGTCCATTGTACAGGCAATCCCAGGGATTACCAGGCTTACGGATAATATCATGCTTGCGTCTTTATATGCGGGCGCATTGCTGGGGCTTGGGATTGGTTTGGTGGTGAGAGTGGGATCCTCGACGGGAGGGACGGATATTCTTGCCCTGGTTCTTCACAAGTGGTTCCACATAGCTGTGGCTGTGTTTATGTATATCGTGGATTTCACAGTGTTATTATGCCAAGTATTTTTCTCCAGTTCAGAGCAGATTTTGTATGGTATTTTGGTGCTGGTAGTGACTACGATGATTATGAACCGAGTGGTACTGATGGGGCAGTCACAGATTCAGTTATTTATTATAACGGAAAAGTATGAGGAAGTAAAAGAAAAGGTATTGAAGGAGATAGACGCAGGGGTTACGATGGTTCATATCGAGACTGGGTATGGCGCCAAACAGCAGAAAGGCGTGCTGTGTGTGATACCGAACCGGAAGTTATATTCCGTTAACCAGACGGTTCAGTTGGTTGATCCGAAAGCATTTATCACAATCACACAGATTAATGAAGTGCGGGGACGGGGATTTACCATAGAAAGAGAGATTGGTATCCCTAGAAGCTAAAGAATGATGGGCTGGCGGGATTCGTTTCCTGACGGCTCTTTTTATGTCTTGACATTTTTTGTTGTTTCAATATAAAATATGCCGCTATAGTCTGAATATTCTGCTGATAATAGATAAAATATAAAGTAAACAAAATTCAATAAAAAAACATATAAAATATATGAAAAATATGTTGACATATATAAACAAGTGTGATATATTATAACCAACAAATAACACAACCGAATTACAAGACAGACGCGAGCTGTAAGTAATAGGATGTTATTTAAGGAATCAACACAAGTGTTGAGAAGAGATTCTTGAGAAAGAAGGCGCTAAGTATCAGGAGTCGACGAGTTTATGAAAAGGAGGTACGGACCACCAAGAACTTAAACTTATTTCCAAAATTCAATAATCAGAATACCAGAATCGGCAAGTGAATTGGTAGAACATCGAGAATCTTGAACCGAAGAAGAAAGAGGTAAAAAGAATGATTGAAGGATCAAAGTAAAGGCGGATATCAATAAAGAGATTGGTATCCGTCTTTACATGTTTATATATTTTTTTTCACGATATGGGGGTTCTTGTAATTTGCCTGAATCTCCCATATTTTTTTGTACTTGACATTCTATTTCAATATGATAAAATATGTTTGATATAAAACAGTTTTAAAGCGAACAATTATGACTCAAAGGAGGTCGATATGAAAAAGAGGGAAGAAAGGATTGGCTTCGAGATTCGCAGGCTGGACCATATGCTGGCGAGGAATCTGCAGGCCCATGTGAAGGCAGCGGGGATTGATGAGGTTACCCTGATGCATGGCTGGATCATTCGCTATTTGTATGGGAATCAAGACAGAGACATCTTTCAGAAAGACGTGGAACAGCATTTTTCTATAGGAAGGTCAACCGTCACGAATATTATCCAATTGATGGAAAAGAAGGGATTTGTTATTCGGGAATCAGTGGAACATGACGCAAGACTTAAGAAGGTAGTCTTGACAAAGAAGGGGATACAGAGCCATGAGATGCTGGAGAACCTAATTGAAAACCTTGACATGAGTCTCATAGAAGGGATTACAGAGGAGGAATTATCCATATTCTATTCTGTAGTTAAGAAACTGACAGAGAATCTTTCGAAGCAGGATACCAACTGCAAGAATGACATGAATGTAAATGCTCCTAAGGTCCAGGGGAACGACAGAGAGGAGGAAATAAATGATACGAACTTTATTGTGTGAAGTAAAAGAATATAAGAAAGCTTCGATTGCGACGCCGTTGTTTATGATTCTTGAAGTACTGATGGAAATGATGATTCCCTTCCTGATGGCTTCCATCATAGACGACGGCGTCAATGCGGGAGATATCGGTCATATCTACAAGGTGGGAGGCATTATGGTTGCTGCGGCGTCAATCGGCCTGTTAGCCGGACTTGCAGGCGGGAGGTATGGGGCGAAGGCTTCCGCCGGACTTGCGAAGAATCTGCGGGAGACCATGTTCAACCATATCCAGACGTTTTCATTTGCCAATATTGACAAGTACAGTACGGCAGGGCTTGTGACGAGGCTTACGACGGACGTGACCAACGTGCAGAATGCCTATCAGATGACTCTTAGGATGTTCACCCGGGCGCCGGCCAGCCTTTTGTGCGCGATGATTATGGCATTTCGCATCAATGCAAAGCTGTCTTGTGTTTATCTGGCTGCGGTTGCGATTCTCGGTGTTCTGCTCATGCTGATTATGAGCCATGCTACCAAATATTTTCAGCAGGCGTTTCCCAAATATGATGATATGAATGCATCCGTTCAGGAAAATGTTTCTGCAATACGGGTGGTGAAGGCATATGTCCGGGAAGAGCAGGAGACGGTCAAGTTCAAGAAGGCAAGCGAGAATATTTATCAGATATTCATGAAGGCAGAGTGCAACCTTGTATACAACGCCCCTTTGATGCAGTTGACGGTTTATAGCTGTATCCTGCTAATCAGTTGGATTGGTGCAAAGATGATTGTGGCGTCTACGCTTACGACGGGTGAGCTGATGAGCCTCCTAGCCTATTGCATGAATATTCTGATGAGTCTGATGATGCTGTCCATGGTGTTCGTCATGATTTCTATGAGCATGGCAAGTATCCGCCGTATTTCAGAGGTCTTAAAAGAAAGCAGTGATATCAGGAATCCGGAAAATCCTGTGCGTGAGGTGCCGGACGGCAGCATTGAATTCAGACATGTGAATTTCGCTTATCGTAAGGAGAGCGAAAGCCCGGTGTTAAAGGATATTAACCTGAAGATACATTCAGGGGAGGTTATCGGCATTATAGGGGGGACCGGAAGTGCGAAGACCAGCTTAGTGAACCTGATTAGCCGTCTCTATGATGTGACAGGCGGAGAGGTTTATGTTGGGGGAAGAAATGTAAAAGAATACGACATGGAAACCTTGAGAAATCAAGTGTCCGTAGTGCTTCAGAATAATGTGCTGTTCTCCGGGACGATTTATGACAATCTGAGATGGGGCAATCAGGAGGCTGCGGAAGAAGAGTGCAGGGAAGCATGCCGTCAGGCCTGTGCGGACGAGTTCATTCAGAAATTCCCGGAAGGTTCTGAGACTCATATCGAACAGGGAGGAAGCAACGTT